>NZ_FODB01000040.1 GCF_900110265.1 Vreelandella aquamarina
AAATAATCGCCAACTTCGACCATGACCACTCGGATCTGGCACTACCAGGCTTGGTCTGCGAAGGTTGTTGGAGCACTATGAGAAATCCGGGCTAGGGCTAAAAGCCGCTCGCCATCCATTGGTTCTGGCCCTGGCGTTTGGCGTCTACCGCTTTTTTGATGCTTTAAAACCGCCGCCTATTCATTTAGCGGAGTATGTCACCGGTGGGTTGGGCATTGTGTTGGATGATGTGATTGCCGCGCTGGTAAGCTGGCTGGTGGTCGCGCTGATAGTGATGCTATGGCAGCGTTGGCAGCAGAAAATCGTCTAACGCCACTTTTAAAATACGCTACCCATAAAAAATGCCGCAGGTCATAAACGACACTGCGGCGTTTTTATGGATTAGCCCATCGTAAGCCGATGGGCTTGGCGGTGTTAGCTTTGCACCACAATCACCGATTTAATGTTGACGAACTCGTGCATACCAAAGCCGCCGTGCTCACGGCCGTAGCCGGAATCTTTCACGCCGCCAAACGGCATTTCAGGCGTTGCCACACCAAAGCCGTTGATAAACACCATGCCGGTATCGAAATACTTGCTGGCAAGCTCGGTGGCGCGCTTCACGTCTTTGGAGATGATGCCGCCGCCCAAGCCGTAGCGGCTGTCGTTGGCGATGCGCATGGCGTCTTCATCATCTTTGGCACGAATCAACGCGGCAACCGGGCCAAACAGCTCGTCGTCATAGGCGGGCTGGCCGGGGGTGACGTTATCCAGCACGGTGACCGGGTAGAATGCCCCTTTACCTTCTGGTTTTTCGCCACCGCAGAGGATTTTTGCGCCTTTACGCACGCTCTCTTCCACCTGTTTGTGAAGGCCGTCACGAAGATCGACACGGGCCATCGGGCCTAGGTCGCTATCTTCTTTGGTCGGGTCGCCCGCTTTTAAGTCCTTCATGCGTGCCACGTAGCGCTCTTTAAACGCTTCGTAGTTCTTTTCGGTGACCACAAAGCGTTTTGCCGCTACGCAGGTTTGGCCGCCGTTAAACACGCGGCCAGTGACGCAGGTATCCACCGCCACGTCCAGGTCGGCATCGTCCAGCACCAAGTAGGCATCGTTGGAGCCTAGCTCTAGTACGGTCTTTTTCAGATGCTCGGCGGCTTTGGCGGCCACTTTGCGGCCAGCGCCGTCGCTGCCGGTCAGGGTCACACCACGCACGGCTTTATGGGCGATGATGGTGTCGGATACATCGTGTGAAATCACCAGCGTACGGAAAACGTTTTCCGGCAGGCCCGCTTCGCGGTAGATTTTTTCCAGCAGCAGGCCGCTGCCCGTCACGTTTTCAGCGTGTTTTAGCAGCACGCTGTTGCCCGCCATAATATTGGCGATGGAGTAACGCACCACTTGGTAAGCAGGGAAGTTCCACGGCTGAATGCCGTAAATCACGCCCATGGGGGAGTAGGTAACAATACCGCGCTCGCCGTTGCCGGGTTTGCGCTCTTCATCGGCCAGCTTGGTGGGGCCATGTTCGGCGGTGTAGTCACAAATGCCGACGCAGAGATCCACTTCCAGGCGCGCTTGCGAGGGCAGCTTACCCATCTCTTTGACCATCAGGTCGGTAAGCTCTTCTTTATGCGCGTTCATGGCTTCGCCAATCGCTTTCACCACCTTGGCGCGGTGCTCTAGCGGCTTGAGCCGCCAATCTAAAAACGCCTCATGACTGGCCTCGACTATCTGCTTGGCCTGGCTTTCATCCATCAGCGTGTAGGTCTCAAGCGTTTCGCCGGTGGTCGGGTTCACTGTCGTAATGGTGTTGCTCATAAGATCTCCTATCTTTAGATCAACGTGTGGGTCATGACGTCCAGCTTCTGGGCGTTTAATCGACCAGTCTATTTCTAATGCAAATCCACTCTAGTACAAACTGAGTGCCTCTGCATAATAAAGGTACTTACTTTCGGGCATTGATTTAATCAATCAGTTCCTTCGATTTCTCATTGAATTTTTATAAGTTTATTTTGTTTCCCCGAGGTATAAGGTGATGCTAAAAATATTCGGCGTAATCAATAGTTTTAGCTACGCATGCGGGCCGCTTTGGTAATGGCGCGGGCACACTCCATTAACGAGGGCGCGAGCTGTTCCAGGGCGCGGTCGAGGGTCCACCGGCTGCTAGGGGTGGTGATGTGCACGGCAGCGACGGGAGTACCCGCAGCGTTGCGTATCGGCGCGGCAATGTTGATATCGCCGAGAAAGTATTCGGCGTCGTTCCAGGCGACTCCGCGTGAGCGGCATTCGCGGATCAGCTCGCTAAGGGTGTCGATATTATTAACCCGGCAATAAAATAGCTATGATGCGGCGTATTGGATTGACGGGGCTTTGAAGTATTTCGCGACTCGCATCGGGAGCTTCTGAAGCTTCCGAAGGTGAGACATCGCCTTCCTCTTTAACTGGTCTCTGCTGCGTGCCGGAGTACCGCTATGTACGCCGGCTTTGAGGTCGCAGTTCAGATACTCATCTGGGTTCAATCTCATCCCGATGCTCTGCCAGCCAGGCCTTGACGACCTTGGCGTGATGAACCTTGAGGTTGTCCAGGATCAGGAAGACCTTCCGCTTGGCATCACGAATCAATCGCTTCATGAAATCGATCAGAATTTTCGTATTCATGGTGCCGTCAAAAAGCCGGAACCGTACCCTCGGCATCTTCGGACTTGGCTCGGGCATGATTTATCGCATAGCGATAAAGATATCTGGCATGTTTGTTTGAATGGCGTAGTTACCTTGCTCGGGCCAATATGTGGTTACGTTGATGAATTAAGTCATCAAAATGTCGCTATTCGATGATTTTTTGCATCCCATATGCCTGCATGATTTTATCTTTAATTTTTTTGTCAATTAAATCATATGGTTGTTAATTTTTCTTGGTTGGCATGGCGTTTGCTAGGTAAAAAGTGGCCAGCGTTATTCTCGGTTTGATAATCGAGCTGGTAAAGCAACCAATAAAAGTTAACAGGAAGCGCCATATGCAGTTAAGTAGCTTTAATCGAGTGAGTAGCTTTAAAAGCGCCGGTAAGCTGATTACCGGCCATGGGGCCGCACAGCAGTTGCAGCTTTATGTTCAATCGTTGGGTATGCAGCGGCCCTTAATCGTTACCGATAGCGGCGTGGTGGCTTCTGGCACGCTGGATATGATTACTGAGCAGCTCACGGCTCTAAAGGTGAGCTATGAGGTGTTTGATCAGGTAACGCCCGAGCCGGAAGTAGAAATAGTCGAAATGTGTACCCGTGCGTTTAATGCTGGCAAGCATGACAGCGTCATCGCTGTAGGCGGCGGGAGTGCCATGGACATCGCTAAGTGTGTAGCGGTATATGCGCACTACGAAGGTCCGCTGGAGGCGTTGTTTGGCGAGAACAAGGTTAACCAACGCACAATACCTTTGATCGCCATGCCCACCACGGCGGGCACCGGTTCTGAAGTGACCAATATCGCGATTCTGTCGGATAAAGCACAACAGATGAAAAAGGGCATCGTCAGTGACTGCTTATTACCGGATGTCGCGATTGTCGCCCCTGAGCTTACGCTGAGTTGCCCACGCTCTGTGACGGCGGCCAGCGGGGTGGATGCGTTGGTCCATGCAGTGGAGGCGTATCTATCTAACTTTGCCACGCCGATTACCGATGCATTGGCGGTTAAGGCAATGAACCTCATTGTACATGCGCTCCCCAAGGCGTTTGCCAATCCCAACAATCTCCAGGCCCGTGAAGATATGGCCACCGGTAGCCTGCTGGCAGGCCTTGCCTTTGGTAATGCTGGCGTGGGCGCAGTCCATGCATTGGCGTATCCGTTAGGTGGGCGCTACCACTTGGCCCATGGGGTGACGAATGCGCTGCTACTGCCCTTCGTAATGGAGTGGAACAAGCTGGCCTGCGTCGAGCGCTTTCGGGGCATTGCGGTGGCCTTTGATGAACCCGTGGCTGGGCTTTCGGATGATGCTGTCGCCCAAGCGGTTGTCCAGCGCATGCATAAGCTGTGTGCTGATGTGGAGATTCCTTCCGGTTTACGCTCGTTTGATATTCCTGAATCCGACATTCCTGAGTTGGCCGCCGAGGCCATTAAGGTGGAACGTTTGCTGCGTAATAACCCGCGGGTATTAACGCTTGCGGATGTTGAGGCGATTTACCACGCCGCTTATTAATTCGTCGCTAATTAAAACGCTATAACGACAAAACGTTTATCAAAAATACTAACAACTTTAAACAGGAGTCCATGCCATGAGCGCTTGGAAGCAACGCGTTGACGGTGGAGAAAGCCCGTACACACCACTAGGGCCGTTTAAGCTACGCCTGCCGTTTTACCATTATCGTTTTGAACTGCCCGATTACCTGCAAGGGCTTTTGATGTGCGCGGTGGATCTTGCCGCGATCCCATTGATGATGCAGCTACTGGGCATGCCGTTTGAAGCGGCGTTGGCCATCGTCATTTTAAATGGCTTGCTTTATTTGCTGCATCACCTGTTGGGTGACCCTGTCATTCCAGGGTGGATCACACCTGCTATTCCGCTGTTGATGGCTTATGTGTCGACCTTTCCCGAGGGGGTAGACAGGGTGCATGCGCTGATTGCCTTTCAGATGATGTTGGGGATACTGGCACTGGGCCTGGGGGTAACGGGTATGGCCAGTAAAGTGGTGCGGCTCATTCCTTCTGCCATCAAAGCAGGGGTCATTATGGGCGCAGGGTTAGCCGCTATTGTGGTGGTGTTTGATGAAGGCGGCCGCTTTGAACAGTACCCCTTTACTATTGCGATTGCCGTAGGTGTCGCGTTTTATCTGATTTTCTCTCGCCATTTCAACAAGCTTAAAGCGCAGGGCGGCCTGTGGGGTGCCGTGGGTAAACTGGGTATTTTCCCGATTATCGTGCTGGCGATTGTGGTGGCTCCGCTGTTTGGTGAGGCGCCTTGGCCAGACGTTGAGTGGGGCTTTAGTCAGCCTGATTTCGCGCTGATGTTCAGTGAATACACGGTATTTGGCGTTGGTTTACCTCCGTTGATGATGTTTTTAACGGCCATTCCGACCGTTATTGCGGCCTACATTGTGCTATTTGGCGATGTGCTTCAAAGCAAGGCACTTTTGGAAGAGGCTGATGAGAAGCGCCAGGATGAAAAAATTGACTATAACCCTAACCGCGCTCATATGATTTTTGGTGGGCGTAACTTTGGGATGAGTATTTTTGGCCCTGATGTGGTGATGTGTGGTCCGCTTTGGGCTGCGATGCATGTGGTAACGGTTGAGCGTTATAAGCAGGGCAAAGCGGCGATGAACTCTATCTTCGGTGGTTCTGGTTCGTTTCGCTGGGGGACGAATACGGGGCTGTTGTTGCTGCCGATCGTGAGCCTGGTGGAGCCTATTCTGGGGATTGCGCTGGCGCTGACGCTGTTGATTCAAGGCTATGTCAGTGTGCGCATCGGCATTATGGAAGCGCGCAGCCAGCGGGACTTGGGTATCGCGGGCATTATCGCGGCCATGCTGGTGATAAAGGGCGCTACCTGGGCCTTTGGGGTGGGCATTTTACTTTGCGTGTTAATTTACGGTAAGCGCTTCTTCTCCGGGGAGGTGGATAAAACCTTCGTTAAGGATTGGGATGAGGCATCCCAGCCCGTCGAGGATCCTGAGCCGGAAGTGCCATTGCGCAAATAACAGTCTCTGCCTTTATAGTGGTTTAACCGTCAAAAAAGGTTGGAAAACCAGCGTTCACCGCTTAGGCGGTGGACCTGGCTTGTGAGAGGAACTGTTATGCAACGGATCGAAGAGGGGCTTTCACTGGAAGCCGCCCTGCCGTTATTTGATTTACACGGCACTGATGCGGTGGAAGTCTTTGATACCCAAGGCCAGGTGATTGGGGTGTTGACCCGTACCGATCTCGAAAAGGCGCAATGTGAGGCGGCGTTGGGCCAGCTGGTGGGCGAGTGTATTCGCTACCGTGTCACCGGTATTAAACCGCCGGTGGAAGCTGAAAGCGTAGATGCTTTTGGTTTTGACCAAGAGCCGATGCGTTCACTGTTGGATGCTTTGCATGACGGGGTTTATATCACCGATGCCAACGGTATTACGGTAACGATCAATAAAGCCTATGAGCGTATCACCGGCATTTCGCGCGCTGAGGTAGTGGGCTTTCATATGGCGGATTTGGTGAAAGCGGGGTTTATTTCAAAATCCGCGTCGTTGGAAGTCATCCGTGAACGCCGCCCGATTACGCTGGCGCAGACTATTCACAACAGCCGCAAGATCGTGGTCACTGGAACGCCTATGTTCAGTGCCGATGGCTCGATTGCTTATGTGGTTACCAGTGTTCGGGATATCACTGAGTTGCTACTGGCGAAACATGCCCAAGAGCAGCTAGAGCAAATTCAGCGAATCCGCGAGGCATATAAAGTGCCCGAGGTTATGGCGCTAAGCGCGCCGGGGGTGATCACCAGCCAACAAACGGAGCCCTGCTTTGCGCTTGCCAGTCGAGTCGCGAAAACAACGGCGAAGATTCTGATTCACGGTGAAACTGGCACCGGTAAAACTCTGTTGGCCCGCTATATACATCAGCAAAGCGACCGTGCGGATGGACCTTTTATGGAGCTTAACTGTACGACATTCTCTGAAGGGTTGCTGGAAGCGGAGCTGTTTGGTTACACCGCAGGCGCATTTACCGGGGCATCCCCTAGAGGCAAACAGGGGTTATTGGATGTGGCTCATGGCGGTACGCTTTTTCTGGATGAAATTGGCGATTTACCTCTCGCATTGCAGGTGAAACTGCTCAAAGTGGTGGAAGAAAACCGCTACCTGCCAGTAGGGGGAACGGTTTTTCGTCATGCCAACGTACGTCTGATTACCGCTACCCACCAGGATTTGAATGAACGGGTCAAGCAAGGGCTTTTTCGCGAGGATCTGTTTTATCGCATTAGCGTGGTGCCGCTCTGGCTGCCCCCTTTGCGGCAACGGCGCGATGAGGTGATTCCATTGCTGAACTATTACTTAGACCATTTTAATCAGTTGCATGGGGTAGAACGGGTCTGGAACCCCGAGGCGTTGGAGTTACTTTCTAGCTATTCGTGGCCTGGCAATATTCGTGAGCTGATCAACTTAACCGAGCGTTTATCCGTCACGGTTTCAGACAATGAGATAACCGCAACGGCACTGCCGAACGAGATATTCCCAAGCACTCCGTTTAGCCAACCGCCCGTGAGTGGTGATCTTCGCCAGCAGGTAATGCAGTTTGAACAGCAAATCATTCAACAGGCGCTTACTCGCCATGGTACGACCCGAGCGGCAGCCGCTGCATTGGGCATCGATCAATCTACGCTGGTCAAAAAACAGCGACGTTGGCGTCAAGAACTTATCTAACCTTCACTTTGAAAGGAAAAATAATGTCTATCTCCAAGCAAACGTTTTTTAAACAAGACGCGTATATTAACGGCCAGTGGGTGGCCGCAACGGATGGCAGTAGTGTCGCGGTCACCGACCCTGCTAGCGGTGAGACGCTTGGCCATGTCCCTAGCTTGAGTGCGGAGCAAGTCAGTCAGGCTATTGAAGCTGCAAATGCCGCACTGCCTGCTTGGCGTGCTAAAACCGCGGCGGAACGTTCGCAGCTTTTAAAACGCTGGCATGCACTGATTATGGAAAATGAGGCAGCGCTAGGCGAGCTGATGACCTTGGAGCAAGGGAAGCCGTTAAAAGAGGCACGCGGTGAAATCGGCTATGCGGCCAGCTTTATCGAGTGGTTCGCTGAGGAGGCGAAGCGGTTATACGGCGATACTATTCCCGGTCATGCGACTGATAAACGCATCATTGTTTCCCGTGAGCCGGTGGGCGTTTGTGCGGCGATTACGCCGTGGAACTTCCCTGCGGCCATGATTACCCGCAAGGTGGCGCCTGCCTTGGCGGCGGGTTGTACGATTATCGTTAAGCCCGCTATGGAAACCCCATTGACGGCGCTTGCGCTAGCGGCGTTAGCCGAGCAAGCGGGCATTCCCGCCGGGGTGATTAATATTGTTACTGGTGATGCCAAAACGATTGGCCCCGTGCTGACAGATAGCCCGATTGTGCGCAAACTGAGCTTTACCGGTTCTACCCCAGTGGGCGCGCATTTAATGGCTGCCTGTGCTCCAACGGTCAAAAAGGTGTCTCTTGAGCTTGGCGGTAATGCGCCCTTTATTGTGTTTGACGATGCCGATATTGAAGATGCGGTTACCGGAGCGCTAGACAGTAAGTTCCGTAATGCTGGGCAAACCTGTGTCTGCGCTAATCGTATTTATGTGCAAAGCGGTGTTTACGACGCATTTGTTGAACGTTTGGCCCAGCGCACCAGTGAACTGAGTGTCGGTAAAGGTAGCGCCGAAGGCGTAGAGGTGGGGCCACTCATCTCTGAAAAGGCGGTAGAGAAAGTTGAAGCCCATTTGCAGGATGCACTCGATAAAGGTGGTCGCTTAATCACCGGTGGTAAGCGACACGCCTTAGGCGGTACCTGGTTTGAGCCAACAGTTGTGGCTGACGTAACCGCTGACATGGCATGTGCTCGCGAGGAAACCTTTGGGCCATTGGCGCCGGTATTCAGGTTTGAGACGGAAGCGGAGGTTATTCGTCAGGCCAATGATACGGAGTATGGGTTAGCGGCGTATTTCTATGCTGAAAGCGTGTCACGGATCTGGCGCGTATCGGAAGCACTGGAGTACGGCATGGTGGGCATTAATACGGGGCTCATCTCGACCGCTTCGGCGCCTTTTGGGGGTGTCAAATCGTCGGGCATCGGTCGTGAGGGCTCACGCTATGGCATCGATGAATACACCGAGCTGAAGTATCTGTGTTTGGGTATTAAGCAAATGGCTGAATAACAAACACTTAAGGGTATAAAGGTCGTTTTATTTACGCGCTCTCTGTGAGGCGTTCTTTGAAGCCCACTAGACTTTTAGTCTAGTGGGCTTCGTATTACTACGGAAGCTCTGAAAAAGTCACTGCCATCAGCGATAATACGGCTATCGTCATACTCGATTTGTACGACTTCAATATGGTCAGTCCCGCCCCGGGAGATCTGCTCGTAAGTGGGGTTTTCAAGCTCGCCGCCCATGTAGCCTGAGATAGTGGCACTCACGCCCACCTGTTTATCGTAAGGAGGCTCCATGCACCAGAAGCAGCCGCCGGCAAAGGTGGCTTCTGCATTGGACTGCGCTTGGAGTGATGCGCTCGCAAAACCGGCAACGGCCATTACGCACAGGGTTAAGGGGCGAATATTGGGAAATCGGATCATTGCAAACACTCCGGTGGAGGTGGCGAGTCAAAGCTCGTTATTGAGTCCATTAGTGTCGAGAGGTTCCGCTTCCTTACAGCGACCTTAGCCGATGCGGCCACACCGTATCGAGGGTGTCTAGTGCGGCTTTAATCGTGGGCTCGGTGGCGCGGTCGCTGCGCCAGATCAGGCTTAATGCGCAGGGCAGGCGAACGTTGTCTGCCACCGCCAAGCCGCTCTCTTGGCGTTCGGCCATGGCTAGCGCGTCTCGCGCTAGGCTCAGGCCCACGCCTGCACGTACTAAATCCAGCATACACGCCTCTTGGTCGACCTGTGCAACACGGTTCGGGGTCGCGCCGCTTGCGGCCAGCGCCCGCTTAAGTAGTCGCGAATGCGCTGACACGGTGGGGGTCACAATCCAGGGCAGTTGCGCAAGCGCCTCCCAGCGGGTGTCGGTAAGTTTGGCTTCCCAGCCCGGCGGTGCCACCACGTGGTAGTGAAAGTGAGTTAACTCCCGCCACGCCAGGGCGCTATTGTCGGTACCTTCGCCGGGCGGGGCGAGAAAAAAGCCCACATCCAACTCCCCTTGCTCAACGCTGTCCAATACGCTGCCGCTCATGCCGTGGTGAAGCTCGGTTTCCAGCTGTGGCGCGCGGGCCATCAAGCGGCTGAGAAAATCGCCCAAGCGAATAAATTCCGGGTCAACAATGGTGCCAATGCGCAGCTTGCCCCGCAGCGTGCTGTGTAACGCGCTGGCGCTCTGCTCAAAGGCCAGCGCGCTGGCCAGGGCATTTTCAGCGGCCGGTAGCAAGGCGTAACCATCGGCAGTCAGCGTTAACCCTTGTGGGCGGCGGGTAAACAGCGTTAGGCCCAGATGCAGCTGTAGCTGCTTCAACTTTAGGCTAACCGCGGGCTGGGTCAAATGAAGCTGCTCGGCCGCCTTTGAGACGCTGCCGGTATGGGCAACGGCCACAAAGGCCCGCAGCGTGGCGTACTCCTGCATGGTGGTGAACCTTCATTGTTATGTTATTAGCAAAGCTTATATCTGGGTTAAAAATTACTCAATTGCTTGGCCTGTTAGGCGGGGTAGTCTAGTGATCATCCTCCGATCACTTAAGCTTTTGTTATAAAGGTAGCGACAATGACAACCAACGCCATCCATCATTTTATTAACGGCCAACGCAGCGAAGGCGCCTCCGGCAGCGCCCAGGATGTCTTCAACCCTGCCACTGGGCAGGTCACTGGCCGCGTTGCCCTGGCTTCGGCCGCCGATGTGGACACCGCCGTGCAAGCCGCCCAGGCGGCATTTCCAGCCTGGGCCGATACGCCGCCCATTCGCCGTGCTCGGGTCATGTTCAAATTTCTGGAGCTGCTAAACGCCAATAAAGATGCCCTGGCCGAAGCAATCACCAAAGAGCACGGCAAGGTATTTACCGATGCCCAGGGCGAAGTGGCACGGGGTATTGATATTGTCGAGTTTGCCTGCGGTATTCCCCAGCTATTAAAGGGTGATTACACCGAGCAGGTCAGCACCGGCATTGATAATTGGACCGTGCGTCAGCCGCTGGGCGTAGTGGCGGGTATTACGCCATTTAACTTCCCGGCAATGGTGCCGATGTGGATGTTCCCCATCGCCATTGCTGCCGGTAACACCTTTATTCTCAAGCCCAGCCCGCTGGACCCTAGCGCTTCGCTGATGATTGCCGACCTGTTGCAGCAGGCGGGCCTGCCGGATGGCGTGTTCAACGTGGTGCAGGGCGACAAGGACTCCGTGGAAGCGCTGATCGATCATCCGGAGGTGAAGGCGCTCTCGTTCGTCGGCTCCACGCCCATTGCCAACCTGATTTACGAGCGCGGTGCCAAACACGGCAAACGTGTGCAGGCACTGGGTGGGGCGAAAAACCATATGGTGGTGATGCCAGACGCCCATCTGGATAAAGCAGTGGATGCGCTGATTGGCGCCGCCTACGGCAGTGCGGGCGAGCGCTGCATGGCGATTAGCGTGGCCGTGCTGGTCGGCGATGTGGCCGATAAAGTCGTGCCGATGCTCACCGAGCGGGCTAAGGCGCTGAAAGTCAAAGATGGCATGCAGCTGGATGCGGAGATGGGGCCCATCGTGACCCGCCAAGCGCATCAGCGGATCACCGGGTACATCGAAAAGGGCGTGGCAGAAGGCGCGCAGCTTATTGTCGATGGGCGCGAGTTTGATAGCACCCAAGCGGGCGAGGGCTGTGCTGACGGTTTCTGGATGGGCGGCACGCTGTTCGACCACGTCACGCCGGAGATGACTATCTATAAAGAGGAGATCTTTGGCCCGGTGCTGGTATGCGTGCGCGTGCCGGATGTGGCGACCGCCATTCAACTGATTAACGATCACGAGTTTGGCAACGGGGTGAGCTGTTTTACTGAAAGCGGCAGCGTCGCCCGTGAATTTGGCCGCCGGATTCAGGTGGGCATGGTCGGCATCAACGTACCGATTCCAGTGCCTATGGCGTGGCACGGTTTTGGCGGCTGGAAGCGCTCGCTGTTTGGCGATACCCACGCTTACGGCGAAGAGGGTGTGCGCTTCTACACCAAGCAGAAGTCGATCATGCAGCGCTGGTCGGACTCCATCGACGCGGGTGCAGAGTTTGTGATGCCGACGGCGAAGTAGCGCCTGACCGTTACGGGAGCCAAGCCCATGCCAACAAATACAACCACTTATCCCACCGCAGAAGCATTTGATTACATCGTGGTTGGCGCAGGCACCGCAGGGTGCCTGATGGCCAATCGGCTAAGCGCCGACCCTGCAAACAAAGTGCTGCTGATCGAAGCGGGCGGTCGGGATAACTACCACTGGATCCATATTCCAGTGGGCTATCTTTATTGCATCAATAACCCGCGCACCGACTGGCTTTTTCGTACTGAGCCGGACAAGGGGCTTAATGGCCGCTCGCTGATCTACCCCCGAGGTAAAACCCTGGGGGGCTGCTCCAGCATCAACGGCATGATCTACATGCGCGGCCAAGCGCGGGATTACAACCACTGGGCGGAGGTTACCGGTAGCGACGAGTGGCGCTGGGAGAACTGCCTGCCGGACTTTATCAAACACGAAAACCACTACCGGCTGGATGAAGGCAGCGACGGTGATGAGACTCACCGTGCTTTTCATGGCCATGGCGGCGAGTGGCGGGTCGAGAAGCAGCGCCTGAAATGGGAAGTGTTGGATGACTTTGCCGAAGCAGCGGTGCAGGCGGGTATTCCCCGCACCGACGACTTCAACCGGGGTAGCAATGAAGGGGTTGCTTATTTTGAGGTGAACCAGCGCGATGGCTGGCGCTGGAATACCGCTAAGGCGTTTTTGCGCAGCGCGTTAAAGCGCGACAACCTAACGCTTTGGCACTCCACCCAGGTGAACCGGCTCTGCTTCGATCATACGCAAGCGCTTCGTTGTACGGGGGTAGAGGTAGTGCGCAGCGGCAAAACCCAGCGCGTGCAGGCGCGAAAAGAGGTAGTGCTGTGTGCGGGGGCCATTGGCTCGCCTCACCTTTTACAGCTGTCGGGTATTGGGCCTGCTGAGCATCTACGCGAGCACGGCATTGAGGTAGTGCACGACCTGCCTGGGGTGGGCGAAAACCTGCAAGATCACCTCCAGATTCGCTCGGTGTATCGTGTCAGTAATGTCAAAACGCTCAATGCTATTGCCAGTACGCTGTGGGGCAAGGCGGGGATTGGCTGGGAGTATGTGACTAAGCGCACCGGGCCGATGAGCATGGCGCCTTCGCAGCTTGGTGCGTTTACCCGCAGTTCTGACGATCAGCCGTATCCCAATATTCAGTATCACGTGCAGCCGCTCAGCCTAGAGGCCTTTGGGCAGCCGCTGCATCCGTATCCGGCCATTACCGCGAGCGTATGCAACCTGAACCCAACCAGCCGAGGAACGGTGCGTTTGAAAAGCGCCGACCCGCGTCAAGCACCGGCGATTTCGCCGAACTATCTCAGCACGCCGGAGGATCGCAAGGTGGCGGCTGATTCGCTACGGGTAACCCGGCGTATCGCCGAACAGCCTGCCTTCGCTAAATATTCGCCTGAAGAGGTAAAGCCGGGCGTTGAGTATCAAACCGATGACGAGTTAACGCGGCTAGCGGGAGATATTGGCACGACGATTTTTCACCCGGTCGGCACCACGCGGATGGGCAAACGTGATGACCCAATGGCGGTGGTGGATGAAAAATTGCGGGTACTTGGGGTGGTGGGATTACGGATCGCGGACGCGGGCGTGATGCCTAGCATCACCAGTGGAAACACCAATTCGCCCACGTTAATGATCGCTGAAAAAGCCGCTGGATGGATTTTTAAAGAAAATTCATTGCATTGACATTTTTTTTCATCATAGTGTTGACGTGCGGCTTGGTTAAGCGCATGCTGAATGCAGTTGGTTAGCAAGTCGAACGTTGTCAGCAGTATCGAAACGCTCTAGCGTTGAGTCTGGTGAAAGTTTCTTGTTCTACCCACTGCAACTCGGGTATTACCCGGCTCTACATTAAGCTTTATCGAGGATTTCGATCATGGCAACTGGTACCGTTAAGTGGTTTAACGACACTAAAGGCTTCGGCTTCATTTCTCCGGACGACAATGGCGACGACCTGTTCGCGCACTTCTCCGAAATTCAAGCTGACGGCTTCAAAACTCTGCAAGACGGCCAGAAGGTTTCCTTCGACGTCACTCAGGGTAAAAAAGGCCTTCAGGCTTCCAACATCAAAGTTCTGGGTTAATTCCAGCTTGATGTTCGCCGCTAACACTTGATGTTAGTGAGCTAGAAAACCCCGCCTTGAGCGGGGTTTTTGTTCGTGGATTATTATGGGTATCCGGATTAAGTGGTAGATGGAGCCCCTTGCTCCTTCGAACCCTTAACTCTTCCAGAAGGTTGATAGATCGACGCCGTAGTTTTTCTCAGGCTCGGGAAGACCCATGCTGTAGGTCATGGTGGCCTTGCCCAGGAAGGGGGATTCCTTGGTCTGCGGCACCTTCTTCTTGTGCTTGGTGGTGTAGAGCATCCGGGCCCGCATCACCTCGAATGAGTAGCCACGGCCATCGCGGTTCTTATCCTTGGCCAGCCGGTTGATTGACTCCGTGAAGGCGTTGGTGATCGGGATGTCGGTCTCGAAGTAGGTCAGCATCTCCTCATGCCAGCCACTGATAGCACTGACGAGATCTTTCCAGACCTCCTTTTGCCCCTGTGGGATGTCGTCAATCCAGGCAGTCAGCGCCTTCTCGGCGTCACGCCGGGTTGTGGCGTCCCAGATGTGGAAGAACCGCTCCTTGTGCTCGTAGGCCGCCAAGAGCTGGGGGAATGCCCCTGTCCAGGTCTCCATGATGAGCCGTTCGCGATCTGAGACATCGTGAGCGCGCTTCAGCAGGATCTTCCGGTCACCCTTGAGGGTCCGCCGCTGGTTTGGCTTCAGATCCTTCCTGAGTCCCTTACGCACCTTCTCCAGGGCTTCGTTGGCCATCCCCACCACATGGAACTTATCGACCACAATGCGAGCCTGCGGCAGTACCGCCTGGACAGCACGGCGGTAGGGTTTCCACATATCCATGCTGACGATCTCGACCTGGTGGCGCTCGGTCATGCTCATGAGGCGCCTCGTCACCGCGTCCTGCTGGCGACCGGGCAGCAGGTCCAGTAGGGTACGCTCCTCCAGGTTGGTCAGGATGCAGCGGTAGCGGCGGTTCAGGTACAGCTCGTCGATCCCCAGGCAGCGGGGTGTCTCGAAACGATGCCAGGCTGCCAGGAACTCAGCCTTCTTCTTGAATATCTCGCGGACAGTCTTCTCGTCGAGGCCCGTGGTATCAGCCACGTAGGCGTAGGGGTGATTGAAGGCTTCCTTCTCGACGTGGTTGTAAAGCCTCCGCGTCATGCGGTGATCGTCTACCATTTCCGGAAGAGCTGGCCGGAACGTCCTTCCACACGCCCGGCAGGTGTAGCGGCGACGGACCACCCAGAGGGTGACCCGCTTTCCGTGGATGGGTAGGTCGCGATAGGCCACATCGCGCTTGCCGAACCTGACAAACTCACTCTCAACGCCGCATTCCTCGCAAGCTAGAGGCTCAGGAGCTTCGACCTGGTAGTGGAGATCATGCTCTTCCATCTTGGTGCCTAGGACGTGGTACTCGGGAAGGTGAAGGATGTTGTCAGGCAAGCTAGTCATGCAAACTTTCCTTGTCGACATGGTCCATAGATGATCGCGACTCTTTGACCGCGTTGTTTTCAACGAACTGAAGGTGAGTTACTCCCTTGGGTCTTCTGCTTCTCTGAGCCCTTCATGCAATGACGCAATTAGCGGGCAAGTGATATTGCCTTGTTGTGCATGGCATCTGTCGACCATTTCGCTCAGCACCTTCTCAATTCTTTCAAGCCTGTCGATCTTCTCGCGAACGTCCCCTAACTTGTGCTCTGCGAGAGCACTGGCTTCTTGACAGTGGGCGCCATCTTCCAGCCGAAGTAGGTCACTGATCTCATCCAGACTAAAGCCCAGCTGCTGCGCCGTTTTCACGAACGTCAACCTGTCGATATCGGCGGCACTATAGCGTCGAATACCTCCGGGAGGGCGTTCGGGCTCCGATAATAGCCCTCGTCGCTGGTAATAGCGGATTGTCTCGACATTGACGCCGGCCGCCTTGGCCAGGCCGCCAATGGTCATGGTGTCCGCCACTTTATCTGCATGTCTCTTCATGATGCTTGACTCCGTACCAAGCTACGGAAGTAACCTTATCGTAGCTCCCCCCATCCCGAAAGGAGAATCGTCAATGCGGACATCTAAAACGGGGCGAGGGCCCCTGGCCGCCGGAGGAGTCGCGGCCCTCCTGGCCTCGGCGTGTTGCCTCGGCCCGCTGGTGCTGATCACGCTGGGCGTTTCCGGCGCCTGGATCAGCAATCTGGCGGCGTTGGAGCCCTATCGCCCGCTCTTTATCGGCGTCGCGCTGGTGGCGATGTTCTTCGCCTGGCGTCGCGTCTTTCGGCCAGTGGAAAAGTGCCAGCCGGGAGAGGTGTGTGCCGTGCCACGGGTCAGGACGGGCTACAAGGCGATCTTCTGGCTCGTATCGCTGCTGGTGCTAATCGCCCTGGTATTCCCCTACATCTTGCCCCTGTTCTATTAAAAGGAGATCTACCATGAAAGCTCGTTTCGCCTTCATCGCGCTACTCGCCCTGCTCAGCACGCCCGCCTTAGCGGCCTTGCAGACCGTGAAGCTGTTGGTGCCGGGCATGACCTGTGCCGCCTGCCCGATCACCGTCAAGGCCGCCCTCAACAAGGTGGACGGCGTCTCGCAAGTCGACGTGAGCTACGCGGATCTCGAGGCCGTGGTCACCTTTGACGACGCCCGAACGTCGGTGGAGGCATTGACCGAGGCCACCACCAACGCTGGGTATCCATCAACCCCGACATCCTCGCAAGCGGATCGAGAGTGATCATGAAGAATCCCAAGACCCTGCTGCGCGTGAGCGTGATCGGCACCGTCCTGGTGGTATTGTGCTGCTTTACGCCGATCCTGGTGATCCTGCTTGGCACGGTGGGCCTGGCGGCGCTGACGGGCTATCTCGACGTTGTGTTATTGCCGGCCCTGGCCTTCTTCATCGGCCTGACCATTTATGCGATTTGGCGTAAGAAGCAGTTCGACGCCTGTTGTGACAACGGCTCTATCAAATCAAGGAATACGCCCCCTGAGTGACATCAAGCAGCTGCACATCGCGGTCATCGGGTGAGTTGTTTACGAGCTTGTCCGTCACGGTGAAGGAATAAGCGTGAAAGATTCGCAGAAATTTATAAGCGTCGTGCTTGGCACCGGGTTGATGGTGCTGTGTTGCGCCGGGCCAATCGCCCTGGTGCTATTCGGTACGGCGGGCCTGGCCGCGTTGGCAGGCTATCTCGATTACCTGCTGTTTGCCGTCCTGGCCATCGTCATCGGCTTACCTCTCTACGCGCGATACCACAAGCGGAAGCAGGATGCCGGCTTTACTAATGAAGACTCGGAGAAACGTGATGATTGAACTCAACGTGAGCGGCATGACCTGTGACCGCTGTGCGGATCATGTCAGGGAAGCCTTGGAGAAGCTGCCCGGCGTGCAGTCGGTGGAGGTATCCTATCCTCAGAGGACGGCATCGGTAGCCGTTGATCCGGGGACACCGGCCTCGGCGTTGACGTTTGCCGTGACCCGACTTGGCTACCAAGCTCGACTGGCCAACAGTGGGCCCACTTCCCCGGCAGGCGCATCGGTGTCCAAGGGCCGTGATGAAGACGCCCCGCACATCGCGGTGATCGGCAGCGGCGGCGCCGCCATGGCGGCGGCCCTGAAGGCCGCCGAGCGCGGCGCCCGGATCACCCTGATCGAACGCGGCACCGTCGGCGGTACCTGTGTCAATACAGGCTGTGTGCCTTCGAAGATCATGATTCGCGCGGCCCATATTGCCCACTTGCGTACGGAAAGTCCCTTCGATGCAGGCCTGAGCGCCCAGGCGCCGGTGGTGGATCGGGCCAAGCTGCTCGAGCAGCAGCAGCGACGTGTCGAGGAACTGCGTGACGCCAAGTACGAGGGGATTCTGCGCGACCACCCGGCCATCACTGTCCTGCACGGCGAGGCCCGGTTTATCGATGCCCATAGCCTGATGGTCAAGCTGAACGAGGGCGGCGAGCAGGTCGTCCACTTCGACCGCGCCTTCATCGGTACTGGCGCCCGACCGGCAGTACCGCCGATCCCGGGTCTTGCCGACACCCCCTACCTGACCTCTACCAGTGCTCTGGCCCTGGACACTCTTCCCGAGCGGCTGATTGTGATCGGCGCCTCGGTGGTGGCCCTGGAACTGGCCCAGGCCTTCGCCAGGCTGGGCAGCCGGGTCACGGTGCTGGCCCGCAGCCGCCTGCTCTCCCAGGAAGACCCGGCGGTAGGGGATGCGGTGGAGGCGGCGTTTCGCCGCGAGGGCATCGAGGTCCTCAAGCAGACCCAGGCGAGCCGTGTGGACTACACCGACAATGAATTCATTGTCGACACCAACGCCGGCACCTTGCGGGCGGATCAACTGCTGGTGGCCACCGGACGGACACCCAATACCGAGGCCCTGAACCTGGCGAGCCTCGGCGTGGAAACCGCACATGGGGCTATTCTGGTCGATGAGCATCTGCACACCACGGTGCCGGAGCTCTATGCCGCCGGTGACTGCACCGATCAGCCGGAGTTCGTCTATGTCGCCGCCGCCGGGGGCAGCCGGGCTGCCGTCAACATGACCGGGGGCGAAGCCACCCTGGACCTGAGCGCCATGCCGGCGGTGATCTTCACCGACCCCCAGGTGGCCACCGTCGGCCTGACGGAAGCCGAGGCCATCGAGCAAGGCTTCAGCGTCGATACCCGTGAGCTGGACCTGGAAAACGTGCCGCGTGCGCTGGTGAATTTCGACACCGGTGGTTTCATCAAGCTGGTGGCCGAACGCGACTCGGGCCGGTTGCTGGGGGTGCAGGCGGTGGCGGGGGAAGCCGGTGAGCTGATCCAGACGGCGGTGATGGCGCTACGCGCACGCATGACCGTACACGACATCGCCAATGAGCTGTTTCCCTACCTGACCATGGTGGAAGGGCTCAAGCTCTGTGCCCAGACTTTCACCAAGGATGTGACGCAGTTGTCCTGCTGTGCCGGGTGAACGATATGAGCGCGACCGTGGTGCCACTGGGCGGCGGCACCACGGGTTTTGGGCATGGACACCACAGGGAGCCCTGTCACGATGAACACGACACTACCAGATTGCGGGATGATGGGGGCGATGGGCTGGATAATGCCAGTGATCGGAATTGCCCTACTATTGCTACTGGTCCTGGGCATCGCCTGTTTGGTGAAGTATCTGCTCTCTAGCAAGTGAGCGTACTCAGCGAGCCATCAACCAGCTAATCCGTTGTGGGTTGAGTTTGTCGGCCACCTTTCGCTCTCGCATACCAACCAGATAATCCGGATACCCATTATTATCTGCCCCACGCCCCACGCCCCACGCCCCACGCCCCACGCCCCACGCCCCACGCCTATATTCTATTTTGTTCTTACTGTGTTTCTAAAAATAACTTTTTAGAATATCTGCTAGGCGGCACAATGCCCTTCATATTGTTCGGTTATGTCAGTTGAGTGGGCTTGAGAAAGGATGTGGGGTTATGTCGCTGGATGCTTGGATTGCAGTAGGAGTCGTGCTGACTATCTTCCCGTTGATGGCGTTGTCACGCCTAGGGCCAGATATCATTTTAATGGGCGCGGTGGTGGTGCTGATGACGCTTGGCGTGATTGACCCACAGCAGGCGTTGGGTGGATTCTCTAATAGTGGCCTGTTTACTGTGGCGTTTATGTACGTGCTGGTGGCCAGTATTCGTGAAACGGGCGGTATCGATCTTATTATTCGCTACGTGCTGGGGCGGCCAACCAGCGAGCGCGGCGCGCTAACACGTCTATTGTTACCTGTGGCATCGCTCAGCGGTTTTCTCAATAACACCCCGGTGGTGGCGACGTATATTCCCGCCGTCATGAGCTGGAGCCGCCGTGTGCGGCTTTCCCCACAGCGCTTGCTCATGCCGCTGAGCTTTGCCTCTATTTTAGGCGGTACTATCACGCTATTTGGTACCAGCACTAACTTGGTAGTGCATGGGCTACTGATCGAGCGCTACCCTGATTTGGCCATGGGGCTTTTCGACTTGGCGTGGGTAGGCATTCCGGTCGCGGTAGCGGGCTTGGCTTATCTTATTTTCCTTGCCCCACGTTTATTACCCGCCCGTGGCGGCACGGCTAAAGCCTTTGCCAATCCTCGCGAGTTCACTATTGAAATGGAAGTAGACCCGGCAGGGGTACTGGTCGACCGCACGGTCGAAGAGGCGGGGCTGCGCCACTTGCAGGAGCTGTTCCTTGTCGAGATCGAGCGCGTCGGTAACGTGGTCAGCGTAGTTGGGCCAGGGGAGCAGCTCAAAGGTGGGGATCGTTTGGTGTTCGTGGGCACCTCGGATGCCGCTGTGGAGCTTCAGCAGATTCGTGGGCTGATCCCTTCTCGGGATGGCGCTTCTAGCCTAGAAAAAGAGTTCAAAGAGCGCCGTTTGGTCGAGGCGGTGGTCTCCAATCAATGCCAGTTTATTGGCCAGCGGATTCGTGATGGTCGATTTAGAACGCTATACGGCGCCGCCGTGCTGGCGATTTGCCGCGGCGGCGAGCGCGTGACGGGGAACCTCGGCCAAGTGCGCTTGCAGCCTGCCGATGTATTGCTGTTAGAGGCACGCCCGCCGTTTATCGAGCGCCATCGGCAGTCTAAAGATTTCTTACTGATCAGCGAGCTAAACGGCTCGGCGCGGCCCATCCACGAGAAGGCTCCGCTGGCCTGGGGGATTTTGCTAGGTGCGGTGCTGCTGGCTTCGTTTGGTGTTCTGAGTATGCTTAATGCCGCCATGCTGGGAGCGGCGATGGCACTGCTGACCGGCTGCTGCACAGTGGGCGCGGCTAAGCGGGGCTTAGATACTCAGGTGTTATTAACCATTGCCGCCTCGTTTGGGGTGGGGGCAGCGTTACAGTCGTCAGGTGCAGCGGATGCCATGGCAGGCAGCGTGCTGTCGTGGGTGGCGGGCAGCCCGTGGTTGCTGCTGATGGGTACCTACTGCGTGGTGGCGCTACTCACGGAGCTAGTGACCAACAACGCCGCGGCGGTGATTATTTTTCCGGTGGTCATGGCTGCCGCAGAGAGCCTTGGGGTGAGCCCCATGCCATTTGTGGTGGCTGTGATGTTTGCTGCCTCGGCCAGTTTTCTGACCCCGATCGGCTACCAAACCAACTTGATGGTGCATGGTCCTGGTGGCTATCGAGTCAGTGATTTTTTACGTGTTGGTGGTGGTTTAAACGTACTGACCGGTGTGATTGCGGTCACGCTGATTCCATTGGTGTGGCCGTTTTAAGCGGTTAATGTCTCGCTCCCCGCGCTGCTTTACGCTAGGGTGACGCTTTTAATATCAGTAAGGAAATAACCCATGACAGCCCCAGGCGAACTGATTATTGAGCCAAAAAATGGTCAACCCGCCGATGCGTGTGTGTTTATTATTCATGGCCTAGGTGCCGATGGGCATGATTTCGAGCCGCTAGTACCCGCCCTGACACTGCCGGAAAACGCGTATGTGCGTTTTATTATGCCCCATGCGCCGCGCCTGCCGGTCACTATTAACGGCGGTATGGTGATGCCTGCTTGGTACGACATTCTGGCGATGGATTTGGGCCGCCGGGTTGATGAAGTTCAGCTGAAAAAATCCGCCGAGCGTATTCAGGCGCTGATTCAAGAGCAGATCGATCAGGGTATCGATAGCCAGCGGATCATCGTGGCGGGCTTCTCGCAAGGCGGTGCGGTGGCGTATCAGGCCGCGCTGTCGTTTCCGCAGCCGCTAGGCGGACTGCTGGCGATGTCCACCTACTTTGCCACTGCCGACAGCATCTCGCCTGCCGAGGCGAACCGTCAGGTGCCGATTGAAGTTCATCACGGTAACTTCGACCCCATCGTGCCTGAAACCTTGGGCCGTAGCGGCGTTGAGCGTTTAAAAGCCATGGGTTACAGCGTCAACTATCGCCAGTACCCCATGGCACATGCACTGTGTCCGCAGCAGGTCAACGATATCGGCAAATGGCTAAGCGAGCGGCTGGGTTAAGGGGAGAGCAGTAGGCGTTCGGTGCCTTTGATAGTACGCTGCTGCTATTAATACCGCGGCAAGGGACAGGCAGAGGCACATGATAGCGTCTATCGATACCGTTGAAAGTGGGTTAGCCGTTTGTCTACTGATGACCGCCATTGGGTGCTTATTCGATCGCCACCTATTAAGGGCGTGTTGGCTTTTGGTGCTATTTGCGCTGTTGATGAGTACAGCGTGGTGGTACCTGAACGCCCCGTGGCTGGCCTTGGTGGAAGTGATATTAGGGAGTGCGCTCACGGGGGGTGGCTTTATTTACGTCTTACGCACACTGCCCAGTCAGAGGCTATGGATGCCTCGTTATGATCGTACGCGCGTCGAATGGCCACACCGTTTGACGAAGGGGCTGCTCATCATTGCCTGGAGTATCATGCTAGGCGTGGCGACTCAGTTTCTATTACCTGATATGGCGCTTTCACTGACAGCGCATCCGCTTATTTTGTCCTCTGTGGTCATTGTATCGTTGGGAATGGGGGCGTTTGCTTTACACCACCATCTGATGCGCCGCTTGATGGCCTTTAATGTGCTTGGATCGGGCGTTTTCTTGATGCTCGCAGGCATGGCGGGTACGTCACCCAGCGCCCAGGCGCTCATCACGGTGGGGTTGCTCATCGCTTGGCTGGGGTCGCTATTGGGGGTTTTACTCCTTCGCCAGCTAGTGCACCAGGAAGGTAGCGCCGCCCTCAACGATGAATACGCCCCTGTAAGGCCGCCTTCATGATCTGGCGCTTTGGTCTGTACGACAATACCTTTGATCCCTTATGGATGACGGACTGGGCACTCGCCGCTGTCCTACTGCTGCCGATGGTGTTTGGTGCGCTCGGAGCCGTGTTTCGTCCCTCTCGTTTGCTGCCGGTGGCCTTGGCCTGCTTGCCGATTTTACTGGCTGGAGGGGTCATGGTATTGGACTACCAACAGGTCGGATTGCTGCGTTGGCAGTGGGAGGTGGCGGGTATCGAGCTAACGCTGCGCTTGAGTGGCCTTAGTGCTCTAATGCTCTTGATTACCCAGTGGACGGCCGCCGCCGTTGCCGTTTATACCCCTGGCTATCTTCGCCTAACGCTCCCCAATGCCAGCGTCCGTTGGTTATGGCCATTAATGGGGTTGCTCGTTAGTGCGCTTTCACTGATTTGGCTGGCGGCGGATCTGTTGATTCTGTATGCCGCGTTGGAGTCAATGGGACTCGCGGCCGTGGGGATGTTGCTGTTATCGGGTAAGTCTGCGGCGCTACAGGCCGGTATGCGTTACCTCCTTTTGGCTCTGGTGGGGTCGCTCGCGTTTTTACTGGGCGTTGCCCTATTAATGAGTCAATGGGGAACGTTAGATTTAATCGCACTTGAAGCGCGGGTGGAGCCAGAGCCCCTTACTTGGGTTGCAGCAGCCCTTATAGGCGCGGGGCTTGCCTTAAAGGCGGCGCTATTCCCTTTGCATGGTTGGCTAACCCCCGTACACGAGAATGCTTGGACGCCGGTCAGTGCACTGCATGCAGCGCTCGTCATTAAGGCCTCGCTCTATATTTTAATGATGCTTTGGGGCATCTTGCTGCCGGAGACGCTGTTTGCTCCCCGTTTGGTGGCCTGGTTGGGCATGTTGGCGATTGTTTGGGGTGGATTGGTGGCCTGGCGAGCCGATTCACTCAAAACGTTGATTGCCTCTTCCACTGTGGGCCAGTTGGGCTATTTGATGGTGGCCTTTCCTCTGGTATTAGGTCCCAATATCGCACCGCTGCCTTTGTCGCTGGCATGGGACGGGTTTTGGTTACATTTGATGGGACACGCACTAGCCAAAGCCGCCATGTTTATGGCGGCAGGCAATTTGATCATTGCCACGGGTGAAAGCTCACTGAAAGCGCTGGCAGGAACCAGTCGTCGGCTGCCACTTTCGCTACTTATCTTTGGCATGGCAGCGGTTACGTTAATGGGGCTACCTCCCAGCGCTGGCTTTACGGCAAAGTGGCTCTTGCTTCAATCCATGGTGCTGACTCAGCAATGGTTAGCCGTGGCTGCCCTACTGGCAGGCACGCTATTGACGGCTGCCTACGTGTTTCGCGTATTTCGCTACTCGTTTGATGAAACCGCACCGCGACACGATTATCAGCCGCTTGCGCCCGGCATGGATGCCGTTGCTCTGTGTTTGGCGGTAGCAGCCTTTGCGCTTGGCTTACTCGCCCACTTTCCGCTGGGGTTGCTGCATGGAGGTGGTGCATGAACGCGGCTTGGTTACCCCTGACGACGCTGGCAACCTCCTTATTCGCGGCGGTGATTATTTTCTCGTTGCCAGAAGAGGCTCGACGTGTCCGCACGTACATCAACTTACTGGCGGCGGTCGCTAAAATTCTCCTAGTGATAGTGATGGTCGGGCGTGTTTCAGAAGGCTATGAAGACACCTTTAGCTTTCAAATCGTGGGAGGCGTTGATTTTGTGCTGCGGGCGGATGCCCTCGGCGTTATGTTTGCGGGTCTTTCGTCACTGCTGTGGCTATGCACGACGATTTACGCGATTGGGTACTTGGAAGGGGCGGCCAATCGGAAGCGTTTCTTTGGCTTCTTCAGCCTGTGTGTCACCAGTACGCTAGGGATTGCCCTGTCGGGAAACTTGTTTACCTTCCTGATTTTCTACGAAATGCTGACACTCTCAACTTACCCGCTCGTGGTGCACGCGGGTTCAGCAAAAGCCTTAGCGGCCGGTCGAGTGTATTTGCGTTACACCCTCACGGCGGGCGTTGTGCTGCTGCTAGGCGTTGTCTTGCTATACAGCTTAACCAACGATCACTCTTTTGCGTCAGAGCAAGGGTTGTCCCCCTACCTGGATGATCACCGTGGTTTGCTAACCCTTATTTTTGCGCTGCTGGTCGGTGGCTTGGCGGTGAAGGCAGCCATGGTACCGCTGCATGGCTGGCTGCCCAGGGCGATGGTGGCACCGGCGCCGGTGAGTGCATTGCTGCATGCCGTTGCTGTGGTAAAAGCCGGTGCGTTTGGCATTTTGCGTGTCATATACGACCTATACGGCATTGAACTTAGTGTGGAGTTGGGCGTCACCACCGTGCTGGCCGTCGCTGCGTCTATCACCATTATTTATGGGTCGCTGCGGGCGATTGCCCAAGAGGAGTTAAAGCCACGCTTGGCGTTTTCGACGATTAGCCAAGTTTCCTATGTGGTGTTAGGCGTTAGCTTGTTTGGCCCTTTCGGGACGATAGGCGCGCTGGCGCATTTGCTTCACCAAGGCCTGATGAAAGTGACGCTGTTCTTTTGTGCTGGCAATTATGCAGAAGAGCTGGGGATTCATCGCCTTGATGAAATGGACGGTGCAGGCAAGCGCATGCCATTGACTAGCCTAGCGTTTACGGTGGGGGCGCTAGGGATGATCGGGTTGCCACCGACCGCTGGGTTCATTACTAAATGGTACCTAGGCATGGGCGCTATCGAGGCAGATATGTACTGGGTAGTGGCCGTGCTAGTAGCAAGCAGTACGCTGAATGCGATTTATTTTCTCCCTATCGTACATCGCCTCTGGTTCCGTGAGGGTCCGGCCCATGGCAAGGGGCAATGGCCTAAAGAGCAGTCATTAGGGCGGCTGGAAACCCACGGATGGCTGTTGTGGCCAGCGGTATTGACGGCCGTCATTAGTATAGGGGCTGGTTTGTTGGCTGGGTTGCCATTTAGTCCGCTGGATTGGGCAACGCGCGTAGCCGTTGGGGAGTACCTGCCATGAGTTCACTGCTGTTGGTCGTGGCCTTACTCTGGCCGCTTTTCGTGGCAGGCAGCACCGTATGGTGCGCTTACCGAGTCCCTGTTCAACAGCGTCATTTCATTTCGATGCTGTGGGTAAGTGCTGCCTGGCCTGCTTTACTGCTGGCGTATGCGGGTGACGTGCAGTGGACTATGGATGCTTGGATGTTAGGTGGGTATTGGGAGCTGAATGCGCTCAGCCGACCGTGGCTAGCCTTTACTGCTCTGCTTTGGAGTATGGCGGCGTTTCATGCGCGAGGTTACTTCGCCGATGAGCAGCGTCAGGCACAAGGAGGGAATGCGTCGGCACAACGGCGTTTACAGCGTTTAACCTTACTGTGGCCGCTAACCTTGCTGGGCAACATTCTTCTGATAGTTGCCCAGGATATTGCCAGTTTTTATTTTGGCTTTGCGCTGATGACCTTCGCTGCGTATGCGCTGGTAGTGCATAACGGCACTCCGGCTGCGAAGCTGGGGGCTAAGGCCTATCTTGTGCTGGCCGTTATCGGTGAAGGTTTGATATTAGGTGGTTTTCTCTGGGCCGCAGGCACCTCGGATACGTTAACACTCAAAGGCGTGCGCGATACCCTGGCCACGGCAGACCATGGTGCGTGGATGGCGCTATTGCTGTGGCTGGGTTTAGGCGTGAAAGCGGGGGTGATTGGGCTGCATGTTTGGTTACCATTAGCGCACCCCGTGGCTCCCGCGCCCGCCAGCGCTGTCCTCAGCGGCGCCATGATCAAGGCAGGCTTGTTGGGTTGGTTGACCGTGTTGCCGTTGGGAATGGAGTCGCTATCTCCTGCCATGATGCAGTTTGGCAATGTCGTATTGGTGGCAGGGTTTGCAGCAGCATTTGGTGCGGCCCTGTACGGCATTTGGCAGTCGCATCCCAAAGCAATTTTGGCCTACTCCAGTATCAGCCAAATGGGCATGTTAACGGCGTTAGTGGGTATGGGAATCGTCGTGCCAGCGGTATGGCCGGCCTTGCTACCTGCCATCATTTTGTTTGCGGGTCACCATGCGTTAGCGAAGGGCGCTCTCTTTATGGGTACCAGTGTGAGTGAGCATATGCCCAAGTGGCCCACCTCGCTGCTGTTTCTTTTGATTGCTCTACCGGGCATTTCGCTGACAGGCGCACTCGCGGCAGGCATGTTCAGCAAGTGGGGGGTGAAGCATGCGCTCTATGAGTTCGAGCAGGAGCGCATTATCGCACTATTGACTTGGGCGGCGATGGGCACGGCCGCGCTGGTGACGGTCTGCGTGTGGCGACAATGGCAGCAGCGGCAGCGAGGAAACAGCCATTCGTTTCAGTGGGGGGCGTGGCTAGCGGCATTGATCGCTGCGCTAATGACACCGCTGTGGCTGCCGTTACCGGAGGGGAGTGTGATCGCTCCTCCCTTGAACGAGTGGTTGGGCATTATTTGGCCTTTTCCGGTAGGCGTTGTCGGCATGGCGTTAGGCTTGTTGGCGCTGCGCCGTTTTGATGTGCCAACGCCACCTGCCGGGGATTGGTGGTGGGGATACCATTCCCTTGCCACTCTAGGCTTGAGCGCCGCACGCTTACTGGCCGCGCGATGTGGAAGAGGTAAAACAACCTCCGTGGCGCTGGCGCTGAAGGGTGAGCGTTGGGTTATGAAGGGGGTGTTGCGCGGACTGTCAGTGGAGTCATGGATGCGCCAGCATGGTGGAGGCTTGATGATGGCGTTGGCCGTTCTCCTGGCACTTTTGCTCATTTGGGAGGGACAGTAGTGGGGCAACAAGCAAGAGAGCCATTGGGTGAGCGCGGCCGAAGTGCCGATGTGCCCAACGATATTCCAAAGCGTGGTTGGCAGGATATTGCGTGGCGCGTCGTGCGCGCCGCGCGCCGAGACCGGGTCACCATGTTTGCCGCAGGGGTGGCGTTTTACGCGCTGCTGGCGCTGTTTCCGACCATTGCGGCGGTGATTTCGGTGTGGGGGCTACTGTTCGATCCTGTCGAGGCGGGGCGGCAGCTCTATACGATCAGCCGCTTCATGCCCCCTGATGCTGCCAACCTGATTGATCAGCAGGCGCAAGAGGTGGTGGAGAGCACTGAGTCTGGCAATGTGATGACCGCCTTGGCAGGGTTGTTGATTGCCATGTTTATCGCCTCGAAAGGGGTGTCGGTGTTGGTGATTGGCTTAAACGCCGTTTACGGCGAGCAGGAGAAGCGTTCGCTGCTGTATAGGGCGTTGGTGCTGGTCTCGCTGACCTTTGGTCTCATTGTGATGACGCTTGTTTCCCTCGGCTTTATTGCCGTTGTGCCTGTTGTGGTGGATAGGCTAATGATTGATCCGCCGCTGGATAGAGTGCTGCAGTGGCTACGTTGGCCGGCACTATTAGTGCTAATGAGCTTACTGATTGCCATGCTATATCGCTTTGCGCCCTATCGGCGCTCACCGCAGTGGCGCTGGTTGAGTTACGGCACGCTGTTTGCGACGCTGATGTGGCTGCTGGGCTCGGGAGGGTTGTCACTCTACGTGCGCTACTTTTCGACTTTTAGCGAGCTGTACGGCTCGCTAGGCGCGGTGGTGGCCCTGATGCTGTGGTTTTGGTTGTCAGCATTTGTCGTGCTGTTTGGTGCGGAGCTTAATAGTGAAATGGAACGCCAAACCTGTCATGACACCACCGTGGGTGAAGCGCGTCCTCTAGGCGAGCGCGAGGCGTTTGCTGCCGATACCATTGGCGTCGAAAACCCTTGGAATAGTGACAATACCGCAAGAAAGTGACCACCGTGCGATTAAGAGACCGATCGTGCCACCGCCCAGCGAGCTGGGCGGTGAAGGTTAACGGTAGAGGCGAATAGAGCGCTACAAAAGCTCCTCGGCGGCCAGTGCCAAACGGGAGCGTTCAACGCTTTTCAAGGTGATATGCCCAGCATGGGGCCAATCTCTAAACCGTTCTACTACGGCGGCCATGCCGCAGGTGTTGGCGGTGAGATAGGGCGTGTCGATCTGCCCGACGTTGCCCAGGCAGACAATCTTGGTATTGCGCCCGGCACGGGTGACCAGCGATTTTAGCTGTTTAGGGGTGAAGTTTTGCGCCTCGTCGATGATCAAAAAGGTGTCGTTCAGGGTGCGCCCGCGCATAAAGCTCGGTGAGCGAATTTGCACACGTGAGCCAATCAATTGCCGCGTGGCACCGTTATCCCAGCTTGATTCTCCCTCTTCGTTGCGCAGCAGGTTATCCATATTGTCGTGGAAGGCCCCCATCCACGGCGACATCTTCTCCTCTTCGGTACCTGGTAAGAAACCAATATCCTCCCCCATAGGGATGGGCGCGCGGGTGAAGACGATACGCTCAAAGCGTTTGGCGTCCAAGGTCTGCTGGAAGGCCGCCGCCAGGGTCATAAACGTTTTGCCGGTGCCCGCGTTACCGGCAATGGTGACAAGGTCAATCTCGGGGTCCATCAACAGGTTGAGGGTAAAGTTCTGGCGGCTATCGTGAGCGTGGACGCCCCACACACCAGCATGGTGACGGTAGTTGGTGAGCAGCTGAAGCCGGGCAGAGGAGGGCGAAATCTCGCGCACAATAGCCTCGAACTCTGCGCCGTTTTCGCTATCAGAAACCAACATGCCGACATGCCAGTGGCGGGGCATATTGCCGCTGAGTTGGTAGAAGGTATGGTGGCCGATGCGTTCGACGGTCACTTCAACGTTGAGCGCTTCCCATAGCGACGCGCCATCCTGCCCGGCCGAGGCGTACACTTGGGCACCTTCAATCATCGCATCGCTATCGGAGAAGGCGCGATCATTCAGGTAGTCTTCCACCGGCACTTTTAGTGCGGCGGCTTTTACCCGCAGATTGATGTCTTTCGTGATGAGAATGACCGACGCATCCGGGCGTTCGTCACGCAACCGGCAGGTTTCTGCCAGGATTCGGTTGTCGAGGCTATCGTCTAGCGAGTCGAAAGGCTTTAAGTCGTTGTAGCACAAAAAGTGTAGGCGGCCGGATTCTCCGCTGATACGGGGAATGGGGATGCCTTTCTGGATTTCATCGAAGGTAACCTGATTGGTCAGGTCGGAAAGGGTGCGGCTGATTTGCCTTGCCGTACGGGCGATTTCGCGGATGCCGTTTTTGTGCTTGTCCAGCTCTTCAAGCACGGTCATAGGGATAACCACATCATGCTCATCAAAATGATAGAGCGCAGTCGGGTCGTGGATCAGGACATTCGTGTCTAGGACATACAGCCTAGTCGCTTTCTTATCGAGTCGTACCATCGCGGAAACTACTCCTTGGTTGACGGCAACATCGACACTGGCAGACGCACTTTACGCTTAGATGACACTTGCCTGTGTCGGTTCTCTAGCGTGTCCTTTGGGCTCCTTCAATGGCTTTTTTTACAGCGTGGTGGGCAATCGCTTTTTTCGCCACTGCTAAATTTCAACGTTACTCATGCGCCGTGCTCGGCTTTCCGACTGAGAGGGGGCCTCAGCGTGTGGTACCCAAGAAACGGATGACGTTGGTCAGCAGCGCCGTGGCGACCACCCCAAGGCTCTCGCCTTCCACGTAACGGTAGTAGTGGCTTTCCAGCAGCAGGTCGTGGTTGAGCGCACACAGCGTGTGATTGGTTAAGGCGTCTTTAACCAGCGGGTAAGGCAGTAGCGCCCAGCCGGTCCCGTTAATTACCGCATCGCGAATCACCTCGAACATAGTCAGGCCCAGATAGTTGGTGGAGAACAGCGCCTCGCTCACCAATTTGTCGCCTTGGTCGAAGGTCAGGCATACCTGGGTGTACTGTGCCAAATCATCTTTGGTGACGTTGGGCAGGCGACTGAGTGGATGCCCAGGTGCCGCCACGAGACTCATGCTCACCGGGGCAAGGTTGCTGGCGTTCACCGCGGCCCCTTCAGCGGTGTAGAGCCCAAAGGCAATATCCACCGTTTGGCGCAGCACGAACTGGGCGTGCTCCTGAGGTGGGAGCAGGTATACCGAAATGGCCGTGAGCGGGTAGCGCTGCTTCAGGTCGTGCATGACCTGTCTCCAAAACGCTTCGGGCAGGGCATCGTCCCGCGCGATGCAGAGCTGGCTCTCAACGCCCTGCAAGTGCTGCTGGCAATGTTTATTGATGCGGCTGGCGCTGGTTAGCAGGCGGTAGCAGTCGGGGAGTACGCTTTCCCCCACCGCTGTTAGCTGTAGGCTGTTACCCGAGCGCTCAAACAGCGCCACGCCCAGACTATCTTCCAGCGCATTCACCGCGGCGCTCAGCGTGCTGCGCTTTATGCCGGTATGCCGGGCAGCGGCGGCAAACGACCCATGTTCTGTGACATCAATAAACGCCTGTACCTGTTCTGCGCGCATGCAAACTACCTTGTGAAAACCCTTTGAGCGCCAATATAGTTGGCGCTGAGCGATTGGTGAAGCGCTAATGCACCCATTATGATGGCGGTCTTTTATCACCCTCTATTGGAGCAACCCGCGTGACCCCCTTTGTCGCCGAGCGCCGAGCGCTTAGATTTTCCGCCATTTCTGCCAGCCTATTTGCCTTTACCGGGCTTGCCTTAGGCCTTGCCAGTGGCTCAATTACGATACTCTTCGATAGTGGCTATTCGCTATTAAGTTTAGTGCTGGCATCGCTGTCGCTGTTTGCACTTCAACAGGCCCGCAAACCTGCGGATGATCACTACCCCTTTGGGCGGCTGACGGTCGAGCCGCTGGCCGTGCTGCTCAAAGGCGTGGTGATTGCGCTGGTGTGCCTGTTCTCCCTGGTCTCTGCTTTGTGGAGCTTGGCGCAGGGAGGACGTTTGGTCACGCTGGACTTGGCGCTGATGTTTGGCGTGGTCAACGTGAGCGGCTGTTTGCTCACCTGGGGGTGGTTGAACCGCTACGCCAAGGTCGCGCAGTCCTCGCTACTGGCTGCAGAGCTTCGCCAGTGGCAAATGGATACTTGGCTGAGTGCCGCCGTCATGCTGGGCTTTGCCCTTACCTGGGGGTTAACCCTCTCGCCTTGGGAACACTTGGCGCGTTTTGCGGACCCGGTGATGGTTCTTATCATAGCCGGTTACTTCCTGCCCATGCCCATTCGTATGGTCAAAGGCGCGCTGCGCGAGTTGATGTTCGGCGAACCGGTCGGCAGCGTGCGCCAGGAAGTGGTACAAGAAGTGGCGGAGTTCGATATCGCCGACGACGATGTACGCCTTGCGCAGGTAGGCAGCTTCCTGATGGTCGACATTCAGCTCGATAAGCAGCAAATCGATGACGCGGAAGAGATCGTCGAGAGCGTTGAGCAGCACTGTAAACTGCGTAATCTGCGTCCGGTGACGAGTATTACGCTGGTTACATAGTGGCCGAATCAAAAACTATTGACGCTATTGCAGTTGGGGGTGATATCTAGCGCTACCGACAACGGGTGTCGGCTTAATACTGCACTTTTGAGGGTTGCAAAAACATGCCATTGCGCCGCTGTTTGCCCTTACGCTGGGTACCCTCCATCTCTTCCAACTCCTCTTCGCTCATCGAGTCATACATCCCTTTCGAGGCGTCATACAGCTCGCTTGGCTTGGTCTCACCGCGCTTAGCCGAGAGGGCAGCCCCGGCGGCTTTCTGCTGTGCTTTGGAGGTGGCTTTCATTTTGCGACTCCTGTCAGTTGACTTCCGTTACTTGCTCACGTTATTAAGCCTAGCAGTGGGTACTAATGTTTTCAGACTGGCTGGCGCGTTTAACTTAAGAGACCTCCATGACACCGGCAATCAACAGCGCAAGGCACGCAGGTATTGCGTTTCATCTCCATGAGTATCAGCACGATGCCGCCGCCCCGTCCTATGGGCTGGAAGCGGCGGACAAACTTGGCGTGACGGCCGAGCAAGTGTTCAAAACCCTCGTCGTTAGCTTGGATGGCAAGCAGTTGGCCGTTGGTATCGTCCCCGTGAATAGCCAGTTGGGGCTGAAGCAGATCGCCAAAGCCGCTGGCGCTAAAAAGGCTGTGATGGCCGCACCGGATGTCGTCGAGCGTACCACCGGCTACGTGCTGGGCGGTGTGAGCCCGCTGGGCCAAAAAAAGCGCCTGCCTACCTTTATAGATGAGTCGGCGCAGGCGTGGTCGACGCTATACGTGAGCGCCGGGCGACGTGGGTTGGAAATCGAGCTCTCGCCGGAGGACCTTGCCGCACTCAGCCAAGGGCGATTCGCAGCGCTCTCTGCGTAGGCACGACGCGTCAGGATCAGCGCGTGGCAAAGCAGGGGGTGGCACTTTCTGGTATGGTGCTTCACATTATCGGTTTGCTGGGCATCACGCCCCCTTCAGGAATTTTTCGTGTCAGATACCTCGTTTGCCTCTCTTGCCCTCTCGCCCGCGCTGCTGAGCACGCTCGACTCTCTGGGCTATCACGACATGACGCCCGTTCAGGCGCAGAGCCTGCCGCCCATGCTGGTGGGGCGCGATGTGATGGCGCAGGCCAAAACGGGCTCGGGTAAAACCGCCGCGTTTGGTTTGGCGCTGTTGTCACAGCTGCGTGTAGAAGCCTTCAGCGTACAGGGCTTGGTGCTGTGCCCCACCCGCGAACTGGCGGATCAGGTCGCCGAGGAGCTGCGACGCCTGGCGCGGGGCATGCCCAACGTCAAAGTACTCACACTGTGTGGCGGCGCGCCCTTTGGGCCGCAGCTCGCATCGCTGGAGCACGGTGCTCATATCGTGGTGGGCACGCCGGGGCGGGTGGACGAGCACTTGCGCAAAGGCTCGCTCACGCTTGGGTCGCTGGCCGTGCTGGTGCTGGACGAAGCCGACCGTATGCTGGACATGGGCTTTCAGGTCACCATCGACGACATCATCGCCGATACCCCCGCTGACCGACAAACGCTGCTGTTCAGCGCGACGTTTCCCGATGAGCGGGAGGGGCTGGCAGCCATGACCCGCGGCGTGCTGCGCGACCCGGTCAGTGTCAAGGTGGCAGAGACCCACGATGCCACGACCATCGAGCAGCACTTTTACCGTGTGTCTCATGACGACGACCGTTTTGCTGCATTGACCGAGCTGCTGCTCGCCACGCGGCCTACCACCAGCGTGGTGTTCTGTAACACCAAGCGAGAAACCCAAGCCGTGGCCGATAGCTTGGTCGACGCGGGATTTAGCGCCGTCGCCTTGCACGGTGATCTTGAGCAAAAAGATCGTGACCGGCTATTGGTGCTGTTCGCCAACCAAAGCGCATCGATTTTGGTCGCCACCGATGTGGCCGCCCGCGGGCTCGACATTGCTCAACTAGATGCCGTTTTCAATTACCAAATCGCCCGCGAGCTGGACGTCCACGTTCATCGCGTCGGCCGCACGGGGCGCGCAGGAGCCAGCGGTATCGCCTGTACCCTGGTCACACCGCAAGAAGATTATCGACTCGAACGCCTCGCTGAGCTGTTGGGCGAGCCGCTCGCGACCGAGCCGCTGCCGAAAGCCACCAACGGTTCGCCGTTCGAGCCCCCCATGGCCACGCTACAGTTGGCGGGTGGCAAGAAAGATAAGCTGCGCCCTGGCGACATTCTGGGAGCATTGACCAGCGAAGGCGGTCTGCGCGGTGATCAGGTGGGTAAGATCAAGGTGTTGGCTCGAAGCGCTTACGTCGCGGTGGCGCGCAGCGCTGTCCAGAAAGCTCAGGCCAAGCTGGAGCGGGATAAACTCAAAGGGCGCGCTTTCCGCGTGCGACGCATTCGCCATTAACGATCCCAATGACGTGGTCGCTATCATAAGGAGCCTTCGCAGCAAGCTATGAAAACACCCAAACGATTACAGCCCTTGGTCGATGACGGCCTGATCGATGAGGTGCTGATGCAGTTGATGAGCGGCAAGGAAGCGCAGGTGTATGTGGTGCGCTGCGGCGGCGACACACGCTGTGCCAAAGTATTCAAGGAAGCCAAGCAGCGCAGTTTCAAGCAAGCGGTGCAATACCAGGAAGGGCGTAAAGAGCGTAACAGCCGCCGAGCGAGGGCCATGGCCAAGAAAACCCGCTACGGCCAGAAAGAGCAGGAGCAGGCGTGGCTCACCGCCGAGGTGGATGCGCTGTATCGCTTAGCCGCAGCTGATGTTCGTGTGCCAAAGCCCTATGGCTTTGTGGATGGCGTGCTGCTGATGGAGATGATCACCGACGCCGAAGGCGATGTAGCACCGCGCTTAGACGATGTTACCCTGACCGAAGAGCAAGCCTTACGCTATCACGCCAAAGTGATCCAGGACGTGGTGAAAATGCTCTGCGCGGGTCTGATTCACGGTGACCTATCTGAGTTCAACGTGCTGGTCGATGCCGATGGCCCAGTCATTATCGACTTGCCCCAAGCGGTAGACGCGGCCGGTAATAACAGCGCCGCCGCCATGCTGGAGCGCGATGTCGATAACATGCGCGCTTATTTTGGTCGCTTTGCCCCCGAGCTGCTCACTACTCACTACGGCAAGGAAATGTGGGCGCTTTATGAAGCGGGCGAGCTGCACCCCGATAGCAAACTCACCGGCCACTTCGAGTTTGATAGCCACATTGCCAACGTGGATGAGCTGATGGAAGTCATCGACGACGCCAAAGAGGAAGAAGCTGAGCGTCAGGCGCGCATGCGTGATGACGACGAGGATGCAAACTCACAACCATACTGACTATACCCTCAATAATTAGGCTCTTCTTATTTTAGAAGTAATGTGAAGAGCCTGATCATGAGATAATTATTAATTAAAACTTAGCTAAACAGCTCATTGGCTTGTTTAACAATGTTCTCGACGGTAAAGCCGAAGTGCTTGAACAGCTCGCCAGCCGGGGCCGACTCACCAAAGGTAGTCATGCCAATCACGCGGCCATCGAGACCAACGTATTTGTACCAGTAGTCGGCATGGCCAGCTTCGATGGCAATACGCTTGGTGACGGCTTTGGGTAGCACGCTTTCGCGGTAGTCAGCGTCTTGACCATTAAAACGGTAAGCGGACGGCATGGAGACTACGCGCACGGCTTTACCCTGCTGCTCCAGTTCGGCCGCGGCGTCCATCGCCAGAGAGACTTCGGAGCCCGTGGCAATCAGGATCAGCTCTGGGGTGCCTTCGCTATCTTTCAGCACATAGCCACCGCGCTGGATAGACGCGAGCTGGGCCTTGGTACGCTGCTGGTGGGGCAGGTTCTGGCGTGAAAGAACCAGGGCTGTCGGGCCGGAGTGGCGCTTAATCGCGGCATCCCAGGAAGCGGCGGTCTCCACGGCGTCACAGGGGCGCCACGTGTTGAGGTTCGGCGTGGTGCGCAGGCTAGTGAGCTGCTCAATCGGCTGGTGCGTCGGGCCATCTTCGCCCAGGCCAATAGAGTCGTGGGTAAACACGTAGATAGCCTGCTGACCCATCAGCGCCGCCATACGCACGGCGTTGCGCATGTACTCCATAAAGATCAGGAAGGTCGCGCCATACGGCACAAAACCGCCATGCAGGGCGATACCGTTCATCACCGCGCCCATGCCGAATTCACGCACACCGTAGTGCAGGTAGTTGCCGCTGGCATCGTCGGGGGTGATCGCTTTCGCGCCCTTCCAGAACGTCAGATTAGATGGCGCTAAGTCAGCGCTGCCGCCGAGCAGTTCCGGCATTTGCGGGCCAATCACGTTCAGCGCTTCAAACGACGCTTTACGCGAGGCAATGCTGTCGCCTTTCTCTTGGGCCTGCTCGATCAGCGCTTCAGTCGTCAACTCCGTGGGCAGCTGCGCTTTCATGCGGCGCTTGAATTCACGTGCTTCTTCCGGGAAGGCTTCGGTGTAGCGAGCGAAGCGGCCTTCCCACTCTTGCTGGCGCGTTTTACCGGCGTCGCGGGCATCCCAGGCGGAGTAAATCGGCTCGGGGATATGGAAAGGCGCGTGCTCCCAGCCCAACTGCTTACGTGCCAGTGCCACTTCTTCGTCACCCAGCGGTGCGCCGTGAGCTTCTTCTTTGCCCTGCTTGTTGGGGGCACCAAAACCGATAATGGTTTTGCAGATGATCAGGCTTGGCTTGTCGTCATGGCTCTTCGCCAGCTCAATGGCCGCCTTGATCTCATCAGGCTTATGGCCGTCGACGTTCGGCACTACGTGCCAGCCGTAGGACTCAAAGCGCTTGGCCGTATCGTCGGTAAACCAGCCTTCGACTTCGCCATCGATAGAGATGCCGTTGTCGTCATAAAGAGCAATCAGTTTACCCAGCTGCTGAGTGCCTGCCAGGGACGCCGCTTCGTGGGAGATACCCTCCATCAAGCAGCCATCTCCCAAGAAGCACCAGGTGTGGTGGTCAACGATGGTGTGGCCGGGGCGGTTGAACTGCGCGGCCAGGGTTTTCTCGGCAATCGCGAAACCGACCGCGTTGGCAAAGCCTTGGCCCAGCGGGCCAGTGGTGGTTTCGATGCCAGGAGCGTAGCCGAACTCCGGGTGGCCAGCGGTGGGCGAGTGCAGCTGGCGGAAGTTTTGCAGCTGTTCCAGGCTGAGTTCGTAGCCGCTCAAGTGCAGCAGCGAGTAGAGCAGCATGGAGCCGTGGCCATTCGACAGCACGAACCGGTCGCGATCGGCCCACTTGGGGTCTTCGGGGTTGTGCTTGAGGTAGTCATTCCACAGCACCTCGGCAATATCAGCCATACCCATGGGGGCGCCAGGGTGGCCGGATTTGGCCTTCTGAACAGCATCCATGGAAAGGGCGCGAATGGCATTGGCCAGCTCAAAACGG
>NZ_FODB01000065.1 GCF_900110265.1 Vreelandella aquamarina
TTTTCCGACCAACACCTTTTCCCTGGTGGTCCGGATGCACCAGTAAGTGAGGATAGTAAACCACCAAACTACCGTCTGAAATTGCGTTACCGAGGCCGACGAGCTCGCCACCAACCCTAGCGGTTACCAAGGTGTGCGAACCACGCAAAGCAGACATCAATTGCTCAGGCTTATCGGCAGATGACCACTGGTTCGAGCGATAAAGAGCGATGACTTCCTGCTCTCGTATCGAGCCGTTGAGTTCAACCTTTACTTCCATGTTCGGCTTCCTGATTTATGCATAACAGTGATTATACGCCCTTCCACATAACACTTTTGAACGCGCCAGCATGACCATTGATGTTATATCGCCACTCAAGCAAGCATAAACCACTGTTTCTAATAGTCTATGCCTAGCACATGGCAGCATAACCAAAATTCGCGTGCCCGCTGCTTTTTACGACTCAATCATACTCTATTCATAAATTTGGCTTAGGTCACGCAGAATTTTGGGGAAATTGTGATCGGTCAAAGGGTGGTGGGTGGTGAGTGCTGAACTTGAGGTGGGTGGTTGCTTATGGCGTGGTGGATGGGCGGCTGGCGCCGCCTTCGCGCCGGGCCGCCGCTGCGGGCGCCTTCTTCGCTCGTTGCTCTCGCTCAGTCGTTACGCCGCGCTACGGGGGATTGCGCTGTGTGGCTTTATCATCGCGAGCTAAAGCTCCCTCCCACAGGTGGCCACATTTAGTTTTGAAGGAATGTTGAGTTTTGTGGCTTGATCATCGCGAGCTGAAGCTCCCTCCCACGGGTGGCCCAATTAGTTTTCAGGGAATGCTGAGCTTTGTGGCTTGATCGTCGCGAGCTGAAGCTCCCTCCTACAACTTCAGACCGCCATCAGCCATAGCACAGGGCAATGAGGGTTCGATTATCGTCCCCTCACCATTCACCATTCACTAACCGCCCCTCTCCTTTAAAGTTCTATCCCTTTTTGGGCTTTGATGCCTTGGTCTTTGAAGGCGTGTTTGACGACTTTCATTTCGGTGACGGTGTCGGCGAGGTCGATGAGTTGTTGGGGGGCGTAGCGGCCGGTGACGATGGCGTGCTGCATCTCGGGGCGGGCTTGTAGGTCGTCGAGGACTTGGTCTAGGTCGAGGTACTCGTAGCGTAGGGCGATGTTGAGTTCGTCGAGCAGTACCACGTGGTAGCTGTCGTCTTGCAGCATGCGCTTGGCTTGTGTCCAGGCGGCGTTGGCGGCGGCGACGTCGCGTGCGCGGTCCTGAGTGTCCCAAGTGTAGCCTTCGCCCATGACGTGGTAGTCCACGTTGGGCAGGTTGCGGAAGAAGGCTTCTTCGCCGGTGCTGAACGCGCCCTTGATGAACTGCACCACGCCTACCTTCATGCCGTGGCCCAGGGCGCGGGCGAGCATGCCAAAACCGGAGCTGCTTTTGCCTTTGCCGGGGCCGGTGAGCACCAGCAAGATGCCCTGCTCTTTATCGGCGCGGGCAATGCGCTCGTTCATGATTTTTTGCTTGGCCGCCATGCGCTGGGCATGGCGTTCCGGGGTTTTGGCATTTTCGCGCATGGGGGGCTCCTTGGGGTGTTTTACGTTTTACGAGCTACGCTTTCAGCACGTAACGCAGGGTTTCCACGACCTGATCGGTGGTGGTGCACCAGGCTTGCGCTTGGGCGTCGACTTCTTTCAGCGGGTGAACGATCTCTTCGCTGTGCAGCGTGATGTAGGGCTTGGCCAGGGCTGCGCAGTAGCCTGCATCGAAGGCGGCGTTCCACTGCTTGTACTTGTCGCCGAAGCGCACCACCACCAGATCGGCTTGTTCGATCAGGGTGCGGGTGCGAATGGCGTTCACTTTGGAGGACTGGTGGTCACGCCAGAAGCCGTTCTCCGGTTTGCCCAGGTGGTCGCCAGCGGCATCGGAGGCGTCGTGGTCGGTCACCGGGGCGGTGAAGACCACGTCCAGGCCTGCGGCTTCTGCGCCGCGCTGGATCTCTTCGCGCCAGTCAGTGTGAATCTCGCCGGAAAGGTAGACGTAAAAGCTCATGGTAGCTCCTTTAGGGTTGGGGAGTGTCTCGCCGCTCTATGATAGCCCACTGCTGCTTTATGGAAAAACCTTCCATATTTTTGGGCTAATAGCTGCGCGCTCCCCTGCCCGTTACTCCGCTAGGTGAATTGGTTGGCCGGTGAAAATATCCGCCACCAATTTAGGCGCGGAGGGAAAGTAGCCGTGGAAATAGCTGGCGATCAGCGCGCCCTCACGGTAGATGGGTTCGGCTTCGCTGCCTGCCAGCTTGCGGGTGCGGGCCAGCGGCTGCATGGAGGTGTCCAGCAGCGAGTGGTGATAGGTGTGGCCGCGCAGTTCGCCGCTTTGGGTGTGCAGGCTTTGCAGCCCAAGTGCTGTCAGCTTACCGGCCATTTTGGCAGTGCCGGGCAGTAGCCCCATCATCGTGTGGCCTGTGCCTTCACCGTCGACCAGCTGCTCGACGCAGCTCATTAGCCCGCCGCACTCGGCGAGTATCGGTTTGCCTGCGCGGTGGTGGGCGCTGATCGCCTCTCGCATCGGTTGATTAGCACTAAAGCGGGCGGCGTGAAGTTCCGGGTAGCCACCGGGCAGCCAGAGGGCGTCGCATTCTGGCAGTGTAGAATCGTTGAGCGGTGAGAAGAAGTGCAGCGCCGCGCCCATCTCCTCTAATACATCGAGATTGGCGCGGTAGATAAATGCGAAGGCGTCGTCTTTGGCGATGGCGATACGCACGCCGCGCAAATAGTCCGGTGCAGGCGTGGGGGCGTCAGCACTTAGCGATACCTCTTTAGGCAGGCGACCTAGCCCAGCTTCTTCTAACACCTTGGCGGCGGCGTCTAGCTGGGCATCCAGGCCGCTCAGCTCGCTGGCTTGCACCAGGCCCAAGTGGCGGTCGGGGATTTTCATCGCGTCATGACGGGGAATTGCGCCCAGCAGCGCAATGCCTTCCGGCATGCTCTCATTCAGCAGCTTGCTGTGGCCGGGGCTGCCGATGCGGTTGGCGATCACTTCGTGAATAGTGAGATCCGGGTGGTAGTTGGCCAGGCCTTGTGCCACCGCGCCAAAGGTTTGCGCCATGCCCCAGGCATCAATCACCGGCAGCGCGGGGATGCCCGCCAGGATGGCTAAGTCCGCACTGGAGGGTGAGCCATCGAATAGCCCCATGGAGCCCTCCACCAAAATCACGTCAACTTCTTGGGCGGCTTTGGCTAAGCGCCAGCGGCACTCGTGCTCGCCGGTCATCCAGGGGTGAAGCTGATACACCGGCTGGCCGGAAGCGACTTCTTGCACCATGGGGTCTAGGTAATCGGGGCCGTGTTTGAAGACCCGCACGGTGCGCCCGGCGTTACGGTGCAGCCGTGCCAGCGCCGCCGTGACCATGGATTTTCCCTGACCCGAACCGGGGGCGCTGATGAGCGCTGCGTGTGCTTTACCTTGCAACATGTCTCTTCCTTAAATCACTCATGGTCGGTAAGGGGTGCCTGGATGGGCACAAACACCGGCGCACCATCCACATCTACCGTAGCCAGCCGCTGTTGGTAGAGCCGCTCTAGGGCGCTGGGCACCAGCATGGTGTCTCGTGGGCCCCAGCAGGCTTCGCCGCTGGGGTATAGCAGCAAAATGTGGTCGCACCAGCGGGCGGCCAGGTTGAGGTCGTGCAGGCACATCATCACCGCGCTGCCCTGGGCGGCCTGTTCGGCCATCAGCGCCATCACCGCACTTTGATGGTGCAGATCCAGATGGTTGGTGGGCTCGTCGGCCAGCCAGAGGCTGGGGGCCTGGGTCAGTACCGTGGCCACGGCCACCCGCTGGCGTTCGCCGCCGGAGAGCGTGTTCACCAGGCGGTCGCGCAGGTGGGCCACGTCCAGCGCGGCCAGCGCGGCCTCGGCGCGGGCGTAGTCGTCGGCCCCTTCCATCTGCCACAGGGAAAGGTAGGGGTGGCGGCCTATCAGCGCGGTCTCCAGCACCGTGGCGGGAAAGCCATCTAGCCGCTCTTGAAACACCAGCCCTAGGCGTTGGGCCACTTGCCGCCTGCGCAGCTGGCTTAGCGGCGTGTCGCCTATCAGCACCTGCCCTGAACGGGGGGCGTTCAGCCCCGCCAGCGTATGCAACAGCGTAGTTTTACCCGCGCCATTGGGGCCAAGCACGCCCCACACCTGCCCCGGTTCAATGGTGAGGTTCAGCGCCGTGCCTTCGCTACGCCCTGGCACGTTAATGATCAGGTCTTGAGTCGCCAAGCGGGTCATCAGCGGCTCCGGTAGAGCAAAAAGAGGAAGGTGGGCACACCCAGCAGCGCGGTAATCACGCCTACGGGGAGCTGCTCGGGGGCAATCATGGTGCGCGCTAGGGTATCGGCGAGTACCAGCAGCGTGCCGCCTGCCAGGACGCAGGCAGGTAAAATCAGCCGCTGGTCGTTGCCGAGCAGCAGGCGCAGCATATGGGGCACTACTAGCCCCACAAACCCAATGCTGCCTGCGGTGGTCACGGCGGTGGCGGTCAAGAGGCTGGCGGCAATGTAAATTCCCCACTCCAATGGGCGAACATCCACGCCCAGGGCGGCGGCCTGCTGGGGGCCACGGGCCAGTACGTTGAGGCTGCGCCCCAGGGGTATCAGCAATACACAGGTGGCGATTAATAGCAGCAGCGGCGGCCACGGCGCGCGAGCGTAGGATAAATCCCCCATCAGCCAGTAGAGCATCCCCGGCAGCCGCTCGGCAGGGCTTAGCGCGAGCATCAGGGTAATCACTGCGCCCCACCCCGCGGCCACGACCACGCCCGTCAGCAACAGCCGGGCAGGCGTCCAGCCGCCGCTGCCGTGGGCTAGGCCAAACACTAAAAACGTAGAGAGCAGCGCGCCTAAAAATGCCGAACCCGAAATAAGCACACCGCCCATCCCGGCCAACATGGCCGCCAGGGCACCCATCGAGGCGCCGCCGGAAAGCCCCAGCACGTAGGGGTCGGCCAGCGGGTTACGCAGCAGCACCTGCATCAGCGCCCCGGCCACGGCCAGCAGCCCGCCCACCGCAAAGGCGGAAAGCGCCCGTGGCAGGCGAAGCTCGATCACCATGGTACGCGCCAGCGCATCGCCCTGGCCCTGCACCACCGCCCAGAGCTGCGCTGCCGAAAGCTGCGCGCTACCCACCGCCAGAGACAATAGCATGGCGGCCACGGCGATCAACGCCAACAGACCAAGGGGTTGCCACAGGCGCGCCACCATCAAGAGGCCCCGCGCTTTTGGCGAGTTTGTTCAAGTTTCTCACACAGAATTTGTGCGCCTTCCAACAGGCGCGGAGTGGGCCGCTGAATTAAAGAAGGTGGCACAAAATAGAGGTTATCGCCCGTTACGGCGGCTAAATTGGGGTACTGTTCCCAGTGGGTGAGCCAGTGGCGGTTCTCCTCCCCCATTCCTCCAGCAATAATGGCCTCGGGGTTGGCGGCCAGCACGGCTTCGTCATCCAGTCTTGGCACCAGCCGTTCCAGCTCGCCAAAGACGTTCTCGCCGCCGCAAAGCTCTACTACCTGACCAATCAGATGTTCGTTATTAACGCTCATCAGCGGCTCGTCCCACACCTGATAAAACGTGGGTACCGGGTCGCGCTCCCTGTAGCGGGCGGTGAGCGCGGCCATGCCGTCTCTAAACTCGCTAGCCGCCTGCCGCCCAGTTGGTTCAGTTCCCGCTAAACGGGCCAGTCGCTCAATGGTGTGGGCGACGTCTTCCACGCTACGCGGCTCGATGTAGAACACCGGCATGCCCAGCGCTTCTAGGGTTTCCATCTGCTCGGCGGGGTTACCTGTTACCCAGCCGATGACTAAATCCGGGGCAAGCCCGACCAGGGCCTCTAAATCAATCCGCGTATGGCTGCCCACCGAAGCCACTTCTTGGGCTTGCGGCGGGTAGTCGCTGTAACTCACCACAGCCACGACCTGATCTCCTGCGCCTGCGGCGTAGGTCAGCTCCGTTGCCCCTGGGGAGAGCGTGGCAATACGCCGTGCAGCGTTGTGCAGGCATACTTCGCGGTCACGATCATCCACCACGCAGCGTGAGTGGTCGTGGCCCTGGACAGGTATGGCTATGAGCAAAAACGCGAGGCCCAAGGCCCCGCGCATTAACCCACGTTGGCTACTGGCCAAAGTGAACACTTAAGAACCCTGCTCGGCCTGCGTTGATGTAGTCACGCGAGGTTTCATACTCTTTATCAAAGGCATTTTCTACCGTAACACGGGCCGTCCAAAGCGGTGCAAACTGCCATCCCGCACGTAGATTAACCAACCCATAGCCACCCAATCGCTGAGTATTAGAGGCATTATCATAGCGGTAACCTTGTGCTACTAACGACCCTCCCAATGACCAATCGCCAAGCTCGCGGTCAGCATCTAGCCGCACACTTTGGCTAGCACGGCGGGCTAGTCGATTGCCTGTTTCCTGATCTTCCGGGTCCAGGTAGGTATAGGCAGCTTGCAGTACCCAGTCGTTGACTTCTACGCCGCTTGAAAGCTCAGCACCGCGAATACGCGCATTATTGACGTTTTGTGGCGCCCACAAACCGCTTGGCGTCGGCGCCCAGGCAATCAGGTCGTCGTAGTCGTTTTGGAAGACGGCCACGTCCCAGAACCACTGGCTGTACTGGCCGCGAACGCCCACTTCAACGGTTTCAGATTTTTCCGGATTGAGATCAGGGTTGCCAGAGTTCGGCCAATAGAGGTCATTAAAACTCGGGGCTTTAAACGCCGTGCCTATACTGGCGCGCAGCGTATGGTAGTTATCCAGTTCGTAGCCCAGCGCCAAGCTGCCGGTCACTTCATCGCCATAGGCCTCGTTGTCGTCGTAACGCAGGCTTGCCTGAATAGCAAACGGCGAAAAGTCGAGCAGCGCTTGCGTAAATACCGCGGTGTTATCGCGACTGGTGACCTCAAACTCATTGGTGCTTGAAACGCGGTCTTCGCTAATTTCAGCGCCCGCGATTACCTCATGGGCGCCGAGCTGGATGTTGTTTTGCCAGCGAGCGGTTTGGGTGCGGGTATCAATCACCGACCCACCGAAGTTATCCATCGTGTCCAGCTCATCGCGGGCTTCGCTTAGCGTTAACCGACTGCGCCAGGTAGTAGTTACCGGTAGCTCACCGTAAATACCCGCCACCTGCTGAACGAAGTCATTCTCACCGCCATCATATTCGTTGTGGCCGCGAGCGCGCAGCGCCAGCACGCCCACTTCAGCGCCACTCTCGAAGGTGTGTGCAACACGGGCCAGCGCCGAGGTGTTGTCGTAGCCTTTGTCTTCGCCACCGCGACGAATGGGCTGGCCGTCGGTATTGAAATAGCTACCGGCAAAACTGTAGCGCGTGCCGCCTTCGCGTCCAGAAATACCGGCACTTACCCGCTGGGTATTGAATGAACCACCGCCGATGGAAATATTGGGTTGCGGGCCTTGTTCGTCACCATCAGGGGTAAAGAGCTGTATCACGCCGCCAACGGCATCCGCGCCGTAAAGACTACCCCGCGGGCCGCGCACGATTTCCGCGCGGTCAAACATACGAGGATCTAAATACTGAAAAGCGGCACTACCCGCTGTGGCTGAACGCAGCCGAATGCCATCTATCATTAGCACGTTTGCATCGCCGGGCGCACCACGCAAAGAAACGCTGCCGCTTTTACCAAAACTGCCGTTGCTGGTGACATCAACGCCCGGCTGGCCGCGTAGAAGATCGGTTAGGCTGGTGGGGTCTTGGCGGCGAAAAGTAGCTTCATCCAGCACGCTAACGGATGAGAGGCTTTCATTGGCGGTGCGGGGCGCTAATGCAGCGGTGACAACGACAGGATCAAGCGCCGCTAATTCCGTGGTCGCTTCGGCGTACTGGGCCTGGGCTGAAAAGGAGATGGCCAGCGGCAGTGCTGCCATCGCAAATGCCGCCCGTGTGGCGGTGGTGTGAAAACGGTGGTTCATGAAAGGTCCCTTGCTCACTGTGCTCACCCGCACAGCGTGTTTTTAGTGGCCGGGCAGGGGCACACAAGGGAAAACAGCGGCTGAAAGCCACTGGTATTCGCCCTGCACATGCCCTCCGCATGCCGGTAATCTTTGGCTTTTTTTAGCCGTCACTCTTAGGCCGGTCTCCGGGCTGACGAGCGAAAGGGGCGGCTTAACGTAAGCGCCATACCTTTCCGAACGACCACCTTCCCATGCGTAAGCACAGTGGCGTCTCTAGCCGTTCTTATCTCGATCACCGTTGCGGGGGCAGCGTTGGATTCACAAAAAACGTTCACCAACTTCCCGTTTAATTGATGGCGTTAGTGCCACCAGCACCTGAGAGTGCGCGTAAACTAGCAACTTGTTAGAGGTTGGTCAATTTACCGTCTAGCCTTTCAGCGCCTGTAATAGGCCGTGGCGCACGTACCATACCTGCTCAGCGTGGGCGGCGGCATCCTGGGTGAACCAGCCGTTTAAATCGCGCAGGCGGCGCTGGTCTCGGGCGATGGGCACCAGGCCACGACCCAGTTCGTTGGCAATAATCACCAGCGTGACGTTATCCTCTGCGGCGGTTTGGTTTAGGCGCTGTAAATCTTCCCGCCACTGGGCTCGCCACTCGTCGCTGCTGAAGTCAGAATCCTGCGCGGCGGTGAGCCACTCAAACAAGCCGTGGAGCACCAGCGGCGTATTCGGTAGCATGACGTGGGCGACCTCATGAAGGCGCTGGCCAGGGGCTAAGCGCCACCATACCGCACTGGGGAAGCGTTGTTTTACAGCGTCGCGCTTACCTGCACTGGCACCGCCGATGAATAGTTGCATTGCCATTCTCCTTTTCCATCCTCACCTGCCTGATACGCGAGCTGCCAGCGCCGTCCTTGGGCCTGATGCACAATTCCCTCCCAAAAATCGAGGGTTTCAAAACGGCGGCGTAGCTCACGAATCACACCGCCGTGGGTCACCACTAACACTTTTTGATAGCCATACTGCTGAGTGTGTGTCGCGACATCGTCGAGCCAAGCATCTAGACGTTCGCGCAGCTGGCCAGAAGACTCTCCACCGGGAATTTGCAGCTCTCCGGCGCTATCAATCCAGGCGCGATAGTGCGGCAATTCTTTTAATTCATCGTAAACCTTGCCTTCGTACTCGCCAAAATCGAGCTCCCGTAGGCGCGGTTCGGCATAGACGGGTATACCCGGTTTTGCTGCTTGTGACCACGCCAGCGTTTGCTGGCAGCGGCCAAGGTCACTGGCATAAATCGCGTCAAAGCGTTCATCCATCAGGGCTTTCCGAAGCGTTAGCAGCCCCTCCTCCGCATCGGGAAACAGCAGCGGAATATCCCGCTGACCCTGGTAACGGCGCTCTAAATTCCAGGCGGTGATACCGTGACGAACTGCCACCAACTCCACATTAAGACCAGTAGCCAAAGCTCTCCTCCTTCAATGGTGGCACCGACCATATCGCCGTTAATGCCGTTAAATAGACGCAGCAGTGCCGCACGCGTCAGCGCTAACCAACACGCGACTGCGACCAGCCATAGCGCCATCGCGGGCCATACCAACACCAGCGGTAGCAGCGGCACCAGCGCTAGCCCAACATCGCGGCAGCTGAGCGACTGCTGCCAGCTCCAGGCCAGGCCGCGTGAGTGGGCGCATGGGGTCAGTACAAGTAGCGCGACTCCCGCCCAACGCCCCAACGCGGGCACCACCATCAGCCACCACAGCGGCGCGTGATACTGCAGCAGCGCCCAGAGCAGCACGCCCTTCCAGGCCAGCAAAAACAGCAGCGCTAACATACCGAAGCTGCCGATTTGTGGGTCTTTCATGATCTCCCAGCGCCGTTCCAGCGGCTGGTTGCTACCCAGCGCATCGGCCAGATCCATCACGCCATCCAAGTGCAGGCCACCGGAAATGGCCACCCACAGGCTAAGCAGTACCAGCGCCGCGATGGGCGATGGGGTTTGCCACTGGCCCAACAGCAGGGCGACACAGGCCAGCAGCGCCCCCACCATCAGGCCCACCAGCGGGTAGGCGCGAATGGCCCAGCGCCGGGTGGCCGGTGTCCAGGGGCAGGCAACGGGGATCGGCAGTCGCGTCAGAAACTGCAGCGCCAGCAGCATGCCGTACAGAGCGTTTTTCATGGTGCACCAGCCGCCTTCCATTCGATGGACTGCCCGGCCACCACCTCCAGCACTTGGTCGGCCTGGGCCGCCAGCCAGCGGTGCAGCTTTTGCAGGAATTCCACGTAGCGCCACACCTCTGCCGAGGCAGGCAAGGGCGCTTCGTTGAGATCGTTGGAGACCACCACCAGCGTCACCCCCCGGCGGCGGGCATCGTGAAGCGCACGCACCAACAGCGCAAAGGCTTCCGTTTCGCTGACCGGTGCGGCGTCCTCCTGAGTATTGAACATCACCTGGCTGGCCCAGAGGGTCAGGCAGTCCAACAGGGCGGCATGGCCGTTGGGCACCTGGGCCACGGCCTGTTCGATGTTGAGCGGGGCTTCCAGGGTGACCCAGTGGTTGGCGCGGCGGGCCTGATGATGGCCTACCCGTTCGGCCATTTCGCTATCGTAGATGTCGGCGGTGGCCACGTAGTAACACGTCTTGCCGTCGGCGTACTGCTGAACACACTGCTCCGCCACCAGGCTCTTGCCCGACCGAGCCCCTCCACTAACAAAGACAATCATTCAGCACCTTTGACAACCGATCATTGGTCACACCATCACGTAGCGCCAGCCTTAGCCAACCACCCTTCAGGCCAGCAAAACCATGGGTATGTCGCGCCAGCATACCTTGGTGAAGCAGGCGCTCAAGCAGCACGATACTGGAAATGCCCCGCTGCCGCTGGGCGGCCCCAGGCCGCACCAGATGAAAGCAGCTGTGGCTGGGCACCACCTCCAGCCCCAGCGCGGCCAGGGCAGCGCCCATGCGTGGCTGCTCACGGGCCAACCACTGGTGGGTACGCCGGGCAAAGCCCTCATCCGCCAGCAGCGGCGGCACCAGTTCAGCAGCCAGATGATTGACGCTCCAGGGCGGTTGCTGCGCCTGAAGCTGAGCGATACGCCGCTCATCGGCCAGCACGTAGCCCAGCCGCAGGCCCGGCAGGGTAAAGAATTTGGTCATGGAGCGCAGCAGGATCAACGCCGGGTAGCGTTGGAGCAGCGGGGTCAGCGGTGCAGCCTCCAACGCCAGATCGATAAAGGCTTCATCCACCACCAGCGAGGCCCCCGATTTCAAGGCGTCCAGCAGCGCTTCGATAAGCGCCACGGGCAGCAGCGTGCCGGTGGGGTTGTTGGGGCGGCAGACGAACACAACATCAGCGCTGGCTGCCGCCTGCAGCAACGCGGCCGCGGGCGGGTCGAAGGTGCCCGGCAACAGGCCAAGCTCGCTGATGCGCACACCGTGGGCGTTGCAGGCCCGGGCATACTCGCCAAAGGTAGGAGTGACGATCAGCGCCTGCTGGCCAGCGTGGTGCGCCGCCGCCAGAAAGATGGCTTCCGCACCGCCGTTGGTGAGCAGTACCTGCCCCGGCTCCACGCCTGCGTGTTCGGCAATCGCCTGCCTGGCGGCGCGGTAGTCCGGTTCGGGGTAGCGGCCCAGCCCAGCCAGGCGCTGGGCCAGGTAGCCGGTTACCCAGCCGGGCGGGCCCAGCGGGTTCAGGTTGGCGCTGATATCTTCCAGCGGGTGGTCGGCAGGCAGGCCAAAGCGCTGCAGCAGCGCGGCGGCCTGGCCACCGTGGCTTGGCCAATGATGGAGAGGCAGGTTGCCGGGCTGGTCGCGCATCACCCGGCCCCCGTAGCCATCACGAGGCACAGCTGCAGGAAGAGCAGCAGCAGGAAGAACAGCAGCCAGGCCCCGTGCATCAGCCAAATCGTGGTAGTGATGTGGCTGGCTTTCAGTAAATCATGGGCGGTGCCCAGCGTGGCCCGGTGTGATACTTGCCCCTGGTAGACGTTGGTGCCGCCCAACTGGACGCCCAGCAAATTCGCCACCATCGCCTCGGGCCAACCCGCGTTGGGGCTTGGATGGCGGGGCGCTTCGCGCCAGGTGGCCGCCAGGGCGCCCCGCCAGCGCAGAGGTGAGCGGTGAAACACCCCATACAGCACGCCCGCCAGCCACAGGCACAGGGCGGTCAGCCGGGCAGGCAGCCAGTTGGCAAGGTCGTCCAGCCTGGCCGAGGCGTAGCCGAAGTCGCCGTAGCGCTCGTTCCGGTAGCCCACCATGGAGTCCAGCGTATTGATGGCCTTGTAGGCCAGCGCCAGCGGCGCGCCCCCCAGCAGCGCAAACAGCAGCGGCGAGGTAATGCCATCGACGGTGTTTTCCGCCACGGTTTCCACCGCGCCCCGGGTAATCTCGGCTTCATCCAGAGCCTGGGTATCACGCCCCACCACTCTGGACAGCGCCTGCCGCGCGCCGGGCAAATCGCCCTGCCGCAACGGGGCGGCAATGGCCCGCCCGGCATCCGCCAGCCCCTTGATGGCCAGCGTGGTGGCCAGCAGCCACAGCTCGGCGGCCAGCCCCAGCCAGGGGTGCACCCACGACAACAGCGCAAGCCCCAGCCAGGCCACCGACAAGGTGCCCAGCACCACCACCAGGGTAAGGCACCCGCCCAACAGGCGCCGCCGCTGGGGGCTGCCTTTGTTCCAGCGGTGCTCCAGGGCGCTAATCGCCTTGCCGATGATCACCACCGGGTGGGGCAGCGCGCGCGGGTCCCCCACGATCAAATCGATGACGATGGCCAGCGCGCCCCATCCGGCCAGAGCGGGCAGGCTCAGCAAGTCGAGGCTCATGGTGCCTTGCCACTCACCCCCGCCTGGGAGAACGTGGCCATGTCACTGAGCATAGCGGCGGCAGCCTGTAGCAGCGGGTAAGCCAGCGCCGCCCCACTGCCCTCGCCCAGGCGCATTTCCAGGGCCAGCAGCGGCTGCGCCGCCAGGGCTTCCAGCGCCAGGACGTGGCCCGGCTCCGCCGAACGGTGGCCAAACACCAGGTAGTCGCACAGTGCCGGGGCCATGCGGCAGGCGGTCAGGGCCGCCACCGTGGCAATGAAGCCATCCACCACCGCAGGCACGCGGTGGGCCGCCGCCGCCAGGTACGCACCCGCCATGGCGGCAATTTCCAGGCCGCCCAGCTTGCACAACACCTCCAGCGGGTCGTCAGGATTCGCCTGGCGATTGGCCAGCGCCCGCTCGATAACCGCCGCCTTGTGGGCCTGCTGGGTGCTGTCGATACCGGTGCCCGCCCCCACCATCTGGGCGGCAGGCACCCCTAGCAAGGCCGCCAGCATGGCGCTGCTGGCGGTGGTGTTGGCGATACCCATTTCGCCCACGATGAGCCCATTGGCCCCCGCCTGTACGGCCCGCTCGACCGCTGCCATGCCGGCCTGCATGGCCTGGCGCGCGTCGTCCAGCGGCATGGCGTCGTGGTGCAGCATGTTGGCCGTGCCCGAACGCACGCGGGCATCGGTGGCTCCCGGCAGCGGTCGCGGCGACGCCACACCGACATCCACCACGTCCACCCGAGCTCCCAGCTGGCGGGCAAACACGTTGATGGCCGCGCCCTGCTGAACGAAGTTGGCGACCATCTGCGCGGTCACCTCCTGTGGAAACGCCGACACGCCTTCAGCGGCCACGCCATGGTCGGCGGCAAACACCACCACGGCAGGGCTATCCACCCGAGGGCGGGCGCTGCCCGTGATGGCGCTGAGCTGAATCGCCAGCGCTTCGAGCCTGCCCAGGCTGCCGGGCGGCTTGGTCAAGGTATCGAGGTAGGCACGAGTGCGCTCAGCGGCGGCGGCATCGACGGGGCCGATATCAGGCAGCCAGGGGTAAGCGGCAAGGGAGTCAGAAGCGGCAGCAGAGGACGCGCAGGGAGGCATGGCAGCTCCAGTGGCAGCAAAACCAGAGATGAAGTGATCGCAAGCGCAGCATGGTAACAGATGCGGGCGGCCAGCGGAGCCGCCCGGGCTGTGGTTACCGTACCGGCAATCAGTAAACGGGGGTTTCCTGCCAGCCACCCCCCAGCGCCTTGAACAGCGTGGCCGTGGCCGCCAGCTGTTCACGGCGCGCACCGGCCTGGGCCAAACGGGCCGAGAGCAGGTTGCGTTCGGCGTCCAGGCGCTCCAGCTGGCTCACCTGCCCCTGGTCGTACATCAGCACGGCCAGCTCCCGGGTACGGGCAACGGCCTCCAGCTGTTCGTCGATGGCGGCCAGCCGTCGCTCGCTGAAGTCGTAGCTGTAGAGTGCATCGCGCACTTCGTTGAAAGCGGTCAGCACGGTCAGGCGATACTGCGCTTCGGCCTGTTCGGCCAGCGCTTCGGCGCTTTCCACCCCGGACTGGCTACGACCGAAGTCGAACAGCGGCCCCATCACCGAGGCCCCGACGCCCCAGGTGCGGGCCACATCGCTGAACAGATCACTGGTGCTGGCGGCCGCAGTGCCCAAAAAGGAGCTGAGATTGAGCGACGGCAGGCGGTTGGCCTCGGCCACGCCGATCTGGGCGGTGGCCGCGATCAGCGCCGCTTCTGCCGAGCGAATGTCGGGCCTGCGCTGGAGCATCGCCGACGGCATCACGGCAGGTATGCCCACCGGCTGGGCCAGGTCATCCAGCCGCGACGTGCCGGTGTCCAGGGTAGTCAGCAGCTCATCAGGGGACATGCCCACCAGCGTGCCCAGGGCCCCGCGCAGGGTTTCCACCTGCTGCTTGAGCGACGGCAGCTCTGCCTGCAGGTTGCGCCACTCGGCTTCGGCCTGGCGCAGTTCCAGTTCGCTGATGTCGCCATGCTCGAAGCGCAGCGCCTGAAGGCGATAGGTCTCCTGGTACGCGGCCAGGGTCTCCTCCATCAGCGCTTGCTGGGCTTCGGCACTTTTCAGGCTGACGTAGGTGGTGACCACGTCACCGATCACGCCCAGCTCGGCGGCGTCTCTGGCAAACAGGCTCTCCTGCAGGGCGGCCATGGCCGCAGCGCGCTGGTTGGCCAGCCGCCCCCACAGGTCGATTTCATACTCCAGGCTAGCGGCCAGGGAGTACTGGTTGTTGGTGGAGGTCAGCAGCTCCTGCACGGACTGAACATCGATGGGCAGCAGCTCCTGCACGGGCTGAACATCGATGGGCAGCGCCGCCCCCGGGGTGCGCTCACGGTTGGCTTCGGCCTGATAGCCCACGGTGGGAAAGCGCTCGGCATCGGCAAACCCCAGCTGGGCCCGGGCCTCGCGAATGCGCGCCAACTGAATCGCCAGTTCGAGATTGTCTTCGCTGGCGCGCTCGACCAGCCGGTTCAGCGCCGGGTCTTCGAAGCGCTGCCACCAACGGTGCCAGTCGTCACGGGCCTGCTGCTCCAGAGTGATATGGGCAGGCCAACTCTCCGGCAGCTCAATGTCGGGCGTTTGATACTCCGGGCCGACCGCACAGCCTGCCAGCAGCAAGGCCAGCGCCGAGGCAGTGGTGAACGGTTTGAGGCGGGGGCTCCACGGGCGATTCCTGTGCACGCTGATCATCCTTGCAGTTCGGGTGAATACCGATTTAGGGCGGCGTTTAACCAAACACCTGTTCGAAGTGGCTAAGAGTACCTATTATAGGAGACTAACGAAACAGGGGATACATCACACCACCGTGATCCCCCATTGACTTGCAGGGAGGCATTGAATGAGGTTCATCCGCAAGGGGAAGTGGCTACCCACTCTGGCCGGGTTGCTGGCATGCGTGACGTTATTGGCAGGTTGCAGAGACGCCGAAGAGCCCCCCGAGCCTCCGGCTCAGGTGGTCAAACTGTTTGAGACCGGCCAGCAGCAGGCCTTTTCGGGCCGTCGTTTTGTGGGTCGCGTCGATGCCGTGAGCACCGTCAACCTGGCCTTTCAGGTGGGCGGCCGCCTGACCACCTTTCCGGCCGTACAGGGCACCACGCTGGCCAAAGGCGAGCTGATCGCCCAGCTCGATCAAACCGATTACGCCTTGCAGGTGCGCGCCGCGGAAGCGGAATTGTCCCAGGCCCGCCAGCATCTGCAGCGGCAGGAAAATCTGTATCGCCATAACGCCGTCTCCGCCTCGGTGCTGGAAGCGGCCCGCACTGATGCCGAGCTGGCCGCTACCCAGATGGAGAGCGCCCGCCAGGAGCTGGCCTACACCTCATTGTACGCGCCCTTTGATGCGCTGATTGCCCGCCGCCTGGTGGAAAACCACACCACGCTGCCGCCCAATGCCGAAGTCGTCCGTATTCAGGACATCTCGGAGCTGCGCATTCGCATCAACGTGCCCGAAGCGCTGATGCAGCATCTCGATGGCGAACACGGTTTCAACGCCGAAGCCGAGATCGCCACGCTGCCCGGCGAGCGCATTGCGCTGGAGTACCGCGAACACATCACCGAGCCCGACGAGGTCGCCCAGACCTATCAGGTGGAGTTCGCGCCCGCCCAAGGCGAGCACCTGGTGGCGCTGCCCGGCACCACGGCCAGCGTGTTCATCGAACCCGCCGAGCGGCTGGTGTCCGGGGTGATGATGATTCCAGCCAGCGCCCTGGACACCACCGAGAGCGGTGATTTTCGCGTGTGGGTCTACGACCCCGACGAGGGCACGGTATCGCCCCGGGAGGTCACCGTGAGTGAGCTGAGCGACGACGCCGTGATGCTGGTGGCAGGCGTTCAGCCTGGCGAGTCGATTGCGGCGGCCGGGGTACACCTGCTGCGCGACGGCATGCGCGTCAAACCGCTGGATAACGCCCTCTAGGAGCCGCCATGAACATCGCCAAGCTGTCCATCGAACGGCCTCTCAATACCTGGCTGATCGTGGTGATCTGCCTGTTGGGCGGTATCTGGGGATTCAATACGGTGGGCAAACTCGAAGACCCCGCCTTCACCATCCCCAACGCCATCATCAATACGCCCTACCCCGGCGCCACCGCCGTGGAAGTGGAAGAGGAGGTCACCGAACGTCTGGAGCGCGCCATCCAGGAGATGGAGCAGATCGACGTCATCAAGTCGAAGTCGCTACCTGGGCGCTCGGAAATCCAGGTGGAAGTCCACTCCAGCTACCGCAGCCACGAACTGCCGCAAATCTGGGATGAGCTGCGCAACAAGATCAACGATGCCCAGGGCGACCTGCCCGAGGGGGTGCTGGGCTCCCAGGTCAACGACGATTTCGGTGAAGTGTACGGCCTTTTCTATGCGGTCACGGCCGATGGACTCACCACGCGGGAGATCCGCGACATTTCGACGTTTCTTCAGCGCGAGCTGCTGGCAGTACCCGGCGTGGCCAGGGTGACCACCGCAGGCGAGCGGGAAGAGACCATCTACATCGACATCTCCAACGAGCGCCTGACCACCCTGGGCATTCCCATCAATCAGGTCATCAACACCATCCAGACCGAAAACGCCGTGGAAAACGCGGGCAGCCTGCGGGTAGGGGAACGCCAGGTGCGGCTGGTGGCGCGTAGCGACATCGACAGCACCGCGCTGATCGAAGCCATTCGCATCGGCCGCCCCGGCACCACCGAACAGGTGTCGCTGATGGATATCGCCACCGTCTACCGCGAGCCCAGCGACCAGCCCAACCAGCTGATTCGCTATAACGGCGAGGATGCCTTCACACTCGGCATTGCGGGCGCCGCCAACGACAACATCATCAGAGTGGGCGAAGCCGTCGAAGCCCGCATGGAAGAGCTGAAAAGCCGCCTGCCGCTGGGCGTAGAGCTACATCCTCTCTACGAACAGCACCATGTGGTCAACGATGCCATCAACGACTTCCTGCTCAACCTGGCCATGTCGGTGGCCATCGTGATCGGGGTGCTGTGCCTGGCCATGGGCTGGCGCATCGGCGTGGTGGTCGGCAGTACCCTGCTGCTCACCGTGCTGGGCACCCTGCTGTTCATGGGGCTGTTAAACATCGAGATGGAGCGTATCTCGCTGGGGGCGCTGATCATCGCCATGGGCATGCTGGTGGATAACGCCATCGTGGTCGCCGAAGGCATGGTCACCAACATCAAGCGCGGCCAGCGCGCCAAGGAGGCTGCAGGCAGCGCCGCCAAGCGTGCCCAGCTGCCGCTACTGGGCGCCACGGTGATCGGCATCATGGCCTTTGCCGGTATTGGCCTGTCGGACGATGTCACCGGCGAATTTCTCTACTCGCTGTTCATGGTCATTCTGGTGTCCCTGATGCTGAGCTGGCTGCTGGCGATCACCGTCACCCCGCTGTTTGGCTACTACCTGCTGCGCCAGAAAGGCGACGACGAGGATCAGCCCGCTGACGAGCAGCAAGCAGACGAGCACCAGGACGAAAACGAGAACGACGACGAGCCCAGCAAGCGCGAGCTGTACGGCGGCCTGCTCTATCGCGCCTATCGCCGGGTGCTGCTGCTGGCGCTGGGCATGCGCATCGTCACCGTCAGCGCGCTGGTGCTGATCACCGCCGTGTGCCTGTGGGCCTTCAGCCTGATTCCCCAGTCGTTCTTTCCGGACTCCAACACGCCGCTGTTCTTCGTCAATATGGAGCTACCCCAAGGCACCGACATTCGCTCGACCGCCGATTACGCCGCCGATATCGAGGCGTATACCTGAATCCGTGAAGCCGGCGCCGACACTTTCCCTATCACCGCCAGCGAGCACTTTTTGATCATTCGCCCCGTGCAAGTTGGCTTTCGCAAGCCCGTTATTGCCAAAACCCACCGTGCTGATCGGTGCTGACGGCCCGTTTTGTCATGCCTTTCCACCCGCCAGGCACGACATATCTGGCGATCGCGTGTCGCTTGGAACTGCTTGTGGATAGAGTGTCGCCGATTGACGGTCAGCATGGCGTTCCTCGTGGATAACGCAGTCGGCTCCGCAGCGTCTTGAGCACCGTCATGCGCCCGATATCCTGCCCGAAGTCGAGGATGATCTGCCG
>NZ_FODB01000068.1 GCF_900110265.1 Vreelandella aquamarina
CACAAGGCACGGCAGATCATCCTCGACTTCGGGCAGGATATCGGGCGCATGACGGTGCTCAAGACGCTGCGGAGCCGACTGCGTTATCCACGAGGAACGCCATGCTGACCGTCAATCGGCGACACTCTATCCACAAGCAGTTCCAAGCGACACGCGATCGCCAGATATGTCGTGCCTGGCGGGTGGAAAGGCATGACAAAACGGGCCGTCAGCACCGATCAGCACGGTGGGTTTTGGCAATAACGGGCTTGCGAAAGCCAACTTGCACGGGGCGAATGATCAAAAAGTGCTCGCTGGCGGTGATAGGGAAAGTGTCGGCGCCGGCTTCACGGATTCAGGTTAGGGTAAGAGCTGCTTGCCTGTGGCCTCGCAAAATCAGACCTTCCGTTAGTCATTTGCCATGTGGCTGCACATAGGTTCTATTTTTAATTTATATAGCATCAAAAAACACCGCACAGGAGTCCTCGGCAGTTATTGCTGCTGTGGTTGCCGTTAATACAAGGAGTCGCTTTCATGGTTGGGCAGGATAGAACGCCACAATATAAAGAAAACAGTCTTTCGTTGGTCGGTGCCGTTGCATTAGGCACCGGCGTGATGATTGGGGCCGGTATTTTTGCGCTAACCGGCCAAATGGCCGAAATGACTGGTCGGCTATTTCCTCTAGCCTTTCTGGCCGCTGCCGTCATTGTCTCTTTCAGCGCTTATTCTTACGTTAAAATGTCCAATACCTTCCCATCAGCAGGTGGGATTGGCATGTATTTACAGAAAGCGTATGGCCCGACGCTTCCCACCGCCTTTCATGCCCTCCTGATGTATTTTTCCATGGTGATCGCACAGAGTTTTTTGGCGAGAACGTTTGGTGCCTACACGCTTGAGTTGTTTGACCTGGGGGATCGTTCACTATTTGTGCCCCTACTCGGGGTTGGTTTACTGCTAATAGCCTTTTTGATCAATTTATCCGCCAACCGCTTGATCGAGACCGTCGCCTCGGTGCTCGGATTTATCAAAATAGGTGGCATTATAGTGTTTGGTATTGTCGGCGTGTTTATTGCCGACTCCATCGAAATGGGTGCTGGCAACGATGCACCTACGCCTACGATAACGGGCTTTTTAGGTGCTACGGCGCTCGGCATACTGGCATTTAAAGGCTTCACGACGATTACCAATAGTGGTTCGGAGCTTAAAGATCCTAAGCGGAATCTTGGCAAAGCTATCACGATCTCGATTGCGCTATGCGTGGTGATCTATGCCCTTGTCGGTTTTGCCGTTGCCAGCAACCTATCTTTGCCTGAAATTATCGAAACCCAAGACTACTCCCTGGCCGCCGCTGCCCGTCCCGCACTGGGTGAAGCGGCAGTTGCGTTTACCGTCATTCTCGCCATGTTAGCAACGGCGGGCGGTATCATCGCCAGCGTCTTTGCCGTTTCACGCATGCTCGCCATGCTGACAGAAATGAAGCTGGTTCCTCACCGCCATTTCCACATGCCCGGCAGTGTACAAAAGCATACACTGGTGTACACCATCGTATTTGGCTTAGTGCTCACCGCTTTTTTTGACCTGAGCCGCATCGCAGCATTAGGCATCATTTTCTACCTGATCATGGATATGGCCATCCACTGGGGTGTGCTTCGTCATCTCAAGGACAGAGTGGGGGCTAATCCTGTTATTCCTAGCATTGCCATACTACTAGATGCTGTCGTGTTAATCGGCTTTTTATGGGTAAAAGCCATTTCGGACCCCATGGTGCTCATCGTTGCTGGCGTAGTAATGGCTACTCTTTTACTCGGCGAATGGATTTTCCTATCCAAACGCGACGCTTCAAACGATAGCGAGCACTCTCACACTCATTAACGTTAATAGCGTTATAGGAGGTACCAAATGGACGTTAGAACCTTTGGTGAATTGATCGATTGGACCCGTCAGTTACACGAGCATCTTGCAGCTTGCCTTGCTCATTGCGCCGATATACACGAAGAAGAGCGCGCTCGCATGTTGCTCAATTACTTAGCTGCACAGGAAGCGGAAATGCAGCGCGTTGTGGCGCGCTTTGAACAGACTGTTGACGCGAAAGCATTAAAAACCTACGTTTATGACTATTTGGAGCATAAACCTATCCGTACGCATCGTACCTGCGATGCGCCCTATTCCACGCTAAGTGTTGACGACATTTGCCGAGAGGTTTTTGATTTCCATGAACAAACGATAAACCTTTATCGAACCCTCGTTGGCAAAGCGGAAATTCCTGAGGCTAAAGAGCTCTTAGATTCCCTTTTAGCACTTGAAGAGCACGAAGCCATGCGCCTTGTTCGCCAAACGGGGAGAATGAACGATGTCTGAAGACCATAACGAGACAAAGGTGAAAGTCACTGTTACATGGGATTGACCTCTGTGCAGCACGTAGCCGAATAATGTCAGCAAAGGGCCTGAATGGGCCCAACAGCTCGCTAGGAGAAGGATCATGGAAATTCGCAAGCATACTCTCGCTCTCGGACTCGCCCTGGCACTCGGTGCCAGTGGTAGCGGCATCGCTCTCGCCCAGAGCATGCCGACCAATCAGCCCAATCAGGGTAGCGGCATGACGGGCGGCAGCGGCGGCCAAGGCGGCATGGGCCCTGACATGATGGGCGGAATGATGGGCGGCGGCCAGGGCGACATGGGGCCCGGCATGATGGGGGGAATGATGAGTGGCGGCCAGGGCGGCATGGGGCCCGGCATGATGAAAGGCATGATGGGTGGCGGGATGATGACCTGCCCGATGATGGGAGGCGCCGGCATGGGCATGATGCGGGAGGTGCTCGACCCGGAGCAGCACGACGAGATGCGCGCGCTGATGCAGGAGCATCGCCCCGCCCAGTTCGAGCGCATGGGCCGCCTGATGAACCTACGCGAGGACCTGATGGCGGAGATGCGCGGCGAGCGCCCCGATCCTGAGGAGGTCCAGGCCCTGCACGGTCGGATGGCCGAGCTTCACGGCGAGATGATGGCCGAGAGGGTGCGTCTGGAAAATACCATGAACGACCTGCTCACCGACGAGCAACGCCAGCAGCTTCAGCAGGCCACCCCTGAGAGTGACGTCGACCCCGAGGACCACGAGGCCCATCACTGACCGGGAGTGTCACAGACTCAGGCAACAGGACGGCCATTGTTGGCCGTCCACTCGGCAACGCCCGCAGGAGACAAGCGATGAGCGATTCACCCCCCAACACGATCACCCTGACGGTCCCCGGCATGGGCAGTGACCACTGTGCCGGCATCGTGCGCAAGACGCTGGAACGCCTCGATGGCGTGGGCGAGATCCAGACCAATATCGCCAACCACCATGTCAGCGTGACCATCGAAGCAGGCGGGCCCGACGGCGACACCTTGAAGGAAGCCGTCGAAGGCGCCGGCTATGACGTGGCCGCCGTCAGTGGTGGTACCGGCATGCAACAGGTCCGCCTGACCGTTCCCGGCATGGGCTCGGACCACTGCGCCGGCATCATCCGCAGTACCCTGGAGCGGCTCGAGGGTATCGAATCAATCGACACCAATATCGCCAGCCATCGCGTCTCTGTGAGTATTGCCGCCGATGGCCCCGATGGCGATGCGCTCAAGCGCGCCGTGGAAGGGGCCGGCTATGAGGTGGCCGCCGTGCAGGCCGACGAGGCGGAGGATGCCGACAGCGACGCCGAGATCGAGGAGGCCTATCTTTCCCAGGCCCGCAAGCGGCTGATCATCGCTGCGGTACCCACCACCCTGATCATGCTGCTGATGATGCCGCACATGTTCTGGCAGCCGATTCCCGGCTACCTGGCCATCATCGCCGTGCTGGCCTTCCCGGTGGTGTTTCTCTATGGCGGTATCGCCACCCACAAGTCGACCTGGCGCTCGCTGAAGAACGGCACCTTCAACATGGACGTGCTGATCTCCATGGGCAGCCTGCCGCCCTACTTGATCGGCCTAGTCGGCTTCGTCTACCCCATGACCTCATTCATCGAGATGGCCGCCACCATCATGACCTTCCACCTGCTGGGCCGTTACCTGGAGGCACTCGCCAAGGGACGCGCCTCCCAGGCCATCCGCCGCCTAATGACCCTGGGTGCCAAGACAGCACGCGTCGAGCGCGATGGCGAGGAAGTCGAGGTGGCGGTGAAGGAGCTGGCCCCGGGCGACATCATGGTCGTGCGCCCCGGCGACAAGATCCCCACCGACGGCGAGGTGGTCGAGGGCGAGAGCCATCTCGACGAGTCCATCGCCACCGGCGAGTCGATACCGGTCTACAAGAGCACCGGGGACAGCGTGATCGGTGCCACCATCAACAAGGAGGGACGCTTGCGGGTCAAGGCGACCCGCGTCGGCGGCGATACCTTCCTCTCCCAAGTGGTGCGGCTGATCGACCAGGCTCAGGGCTCGCGGGTACCGATCCAGGAATTCGCCGATCGCATGACCGGCCGCTTCGTACCGGCGGTGCTGGCCATCGCTCTGGCCAGCCTGGTGGCCTGGGCGCTATTCCCGGATGCCCTGCGACCGATACTCGACTGGGGTGCGACCTTCCTGCCCTGGGTGAACCCCGAGGCCGCCACGCCGGTGCTGGCGATTCTCGCCGCCATCGCAGTGCTAGTCATCGCCTGTCCATGCGCGCTGGGCCTGGCCACCCCCACGGCGCTGATGGTCGGCTCCGGCATCGGTGCCGAGCGTGGCATCCTGATCCGCTCCGGCGAAGCGATCCAGACCTTCAAGGACGTCAAAGTGATGGTGCTCGACAAGACCGGCACCATCACCCGCGGCGAACCAAAACTCACCGAGGCCGTCGTCGCCGAAGGCGCCGACGAAAACCGCCTGCTCACCCTGGCGGCGAGCGTGGAGAACGCCTCGGAGCACCCCATCGCCCGGGCTATCGTCGATGGTGCCCGGGAGCGCGATGTGAAACCCGGCGAGGTCAGCGAGTTCCGTTCCACCGGTGCGCGCGGTGTCTCGGGCAAGGTGGGCGACGAAGTGGTGCTGATCGGCAATCGCCGGTTGCTGGAAGAGGAAGGCGTGACCGGCCTCGAGGCCCTGGATGACGCCATGGGCGAGCTCGAGGGCAAGGGCCGCACCGTGGTAATCGTCGCCGCCGACGGCCAGGCACTCGGCCTAGTGGCCGTGGCCGACACCCTCAAGCAGGAGTCGGTGGAGGCCATCCGCGGCATGCATGATCTCGGTCTGCACGTGGTGATGATCACCGGCGACAACGAACGCGCCGCCCGCGCCGTGGCTGAAGAGGTGGGCATCGACGAGGTCCAGGCCGGTGTGCTGCCGGAAGGCAAGGTTGATGCCATCCGCGCGCTGCAGGAACAACACGGCAACCACGTGGCCATGGTCGGCGACGGCATCAACGACGCCGCGGCACTGAAGCAGGCCAACGTGGGCATCGCCATCGGTGCCGGGGCCGACGTGGCCATCGAGGCGGCGGACGTGACCCTGGTACGCGGCGAGCTCACCGCCGTGGTGGACGCCATGCACCTCTCGCGAGCCACCTTCGCCAAGATCGTCCAGAACCTGATCTGGGCCAGCGCCTATAACGTGGCCGCCATCCCCATCGCCGCCATCGGCCTGTTGCACCCGATGATCGGCGTCATCGCCATGACCACCAGCTCCCTCTCGGTGATCGGCAACTCGCTGCTGCTCAAGCGGCGTTACGCCCGTGAGCAGCCCCGCGGAGAGCCTTCCACTGCCACCCCATCGGTCCAAGCCAAAGGCGACCGCTCATGAAACGACCAGAATCCACCAAGCCCCCCTCGGGAGAGGCCGAATCACAGAAAGAGCCGTCTTCCCCTACCGCGGCACTCCATAAATGGATGATGACCGCCTGCGTGGTGCTGATGGGAGGCGCCGTGCTGCTGTTCATGTGGGGCGGGCAATCACTGAGCAGCGGCGCCTGGCTGCTGCTGCCCCTGGCCCTCTGTCTCGGCATGCACTTCCTGATGCACCGTCATGTCGGGCATGATCAGCGCGACCGAGATGAATAGCAGATATAAAAAACAGGACAATCGGCATCGATGCCAGACACGCAATGCCGATGCCGTTCTGGTACGTTACATTAGGAACAGTCAGGACAGATGTTATGCCGAGGGTGGCGATCAGGCAGTTATAACAGATCCAGACATCATTTTCTTACAGATCGTCCATCCTCCCAGTCTGCCGAACAAGGCGCATCGCTTCATGCTGTTCCAGCTCAAGAAGGGATTCAAGCAACTCCCTTGCTTCAGGAATCTCCGCCTTGCCAACCAAGTTACGATAGAGATCTGTCACTTGATCATGGAAGTCGAAAATCTCCCGACAGATTTCATTGAAACCCAGCGCAGCATAGGGTGCATCACAGGTCCGATGCGTCCGGATCGGCCTGTGTTCCAGATAATCATATACATAGGTATTCAATGCTTTGGGGTCCGCTCTACTCTTTAACTCACCAACAACATACTCCATCTCATGCTCATGAGCTGCCAGATAATTAAGGAGCATCTTGGCACGCTCTTCTTCATTATGATCGGCACAGTGAGAAAGACAGCGCGCCAAATGCTCATGCAGCTGCCGTGTCCAGTCAATCAGGTCACCAAAGGTCCGAACCTCCATGATCCTTATCCTTAATAGTTAATGAGAATGAGTATTATCGTTTGAACTAGAAGCGCCGTTACGAGACAAAAAGAGTCCCTCGGCAATCAAGATAGCCGCCATGACAATCGTTGCGACGATTAGCACCAGGGGATCTGTCGTCGCTTTCACCCAAAGGAAGCCTGCCAGCACGACGGCATCCAGCAGTATCGCAATAACCAGCACGATTGGGTTGGCACCGACCTCCTTGCGAAGATGACGCAACACTCCCCAATGAACAGCAATATCCATGATCAAGTAAAAAGTGATACCAAGTGCTGCGATACGGCTAAGGTCAAAGAAAGCCGTCAGAACCAAACCAAGCACGACCGTATAAACCAGGGTATGCTTCTGGATACTGCCTGGCATATGAAAGTGACGATGCGGCACCAGTTCCATTTCCGTCAGCATTGCCAACATGCGTGAGACCGCAAATATACTGGCAATGATACCACCCGCGGTGGCCAGCATGGCGAGAATGACGGTGAACCAGACGGCGGCCTCCCCCAGCGCAGGACGGGCAGCAGCCGCCAACGAATAATCTTTCGTTTCGATTATCTCGCTCAGCGACAGATTACTGGCGACAGCGAAGCCCACCAGCGCATAGATCACCACACACAGGGCGATCGAGATCATGATCGCCCTGCCGACGTTGCGATGGGGATCTTTTATCTCTGAACCACTATTGGTGATCGTCGTGAACCCCTTGAAGGCCAGGATCCCCAACGCGGTTGCTCCTAGAAAGCCTGACAGAGATCCCTCGGGCGTCGACGCCGAGGTTTCCATGCCGACCGAGTCGGCGATGATGACACCGACGACCCCGAACAAGATGATCCCACCAATTTTTATGAACCCGAGTACTGACGCAACACCCTGAATCAGCTTGTTGGCGGAGAGGTTTAGTAAAAATGCAGATATCAGCAGCGCAACACCCAATAAGGGGACAAGCAGTGACCTATCCCCAAAATCGAAAAGCTCTAGCGTGTAGGACCCAAAGGTTCTCGCCAAAAAGCTTTGTGCTATCACCATGGAGAAATACATTAAAAGCGCATGGAAAGCGGTGGTCAGAGTTGGTCCATAAGCCTTGCTGAGGTACATGCCAATACCACCAGCTGACGGATAGGCATTGGACATTTTCACGTAGGAATAAGCACTGAAAGAGACGATTAGTGCCGCTGACAAGAAGGCTAACGGGAAAAGCACTCCCGTCATCTCGGCCATCTGTCCCGTCAAAGCAAAAATACCAGCGCCAATCATGACCCCGGTCCCTAAGGCAATCGCACCGACCAGTGAGAGGCTATTCTGCTTGTGAGGCTATTCTGCTTGTACTGTGGCGTTCTATCCATAGACTCCATCACCTCTCTCCTGGGTGAATGAAACCAGACCCTACCGAAAGCCCTCTTGACGCTCTGAGACTCACCAGATGACAAATGGTAGAGTGTGGTTAGATACATTGAAATCAAAGTGTAGAACCTATGCGCTACCCAATAGTCAATTATTTTCTTTGGATACAACCTCCGAACCTAACCGATGACGACGCGCCATCCACAGCATCAACGGCGGCAAGATCAACCACTGTAGTAACGGCGAGAGGCCCGTGCCCAACCACGGCACACGGGGCATCAGCTGCGCATACTCCCACCGTTGACTGAATAGCGTAGCGTGCCACTCCATCGCCACCGTGATACCGACGCCCACCAGCACGAAGCCCACGCACTCCTTGGCCCCATAGCCCCGAAGCCAGTCATGACGTCGATGCCATACGGCCACCGACCAATACGCCATCAACGTGATCAATACATCGCCAAGGGCTGCCTGGATACAAGCCTGCACAGCTTCCCAATGTGGCATCACAGGCATGCCCGCATACAACGGAACCTGAAGAAACTCCCAGGGAAGATTCAGCAGAAAGGCAAATAACGCTACATGAAGCTCCCTAGCCGAGCGGACCACGCGTAGTTTCCTGCAGCGCTTACCCTGAGGCTAGCCTTGCGTATAGAGGCTAGCCTTGCGTATAGATGTGAATACCATTCAATGGCAGCTCCAAGGCTCCTTCTTTGCATTATCTTTTATGTTTTGGTCAACAAATCGATAATGCTCCTCCTTGAAGCGGTTCCACCAACCACGACTGATTTCGACCGCATATTTGTCGAGAATATCTTCGACGCAGTCGAGGCAGAGACGTGAGGCATCATAGGCCAGGTGAAGCTTTAGTTTCTTCTCATCGAACGAAACACTGTCTAGCCCGTATAGCTCATCAATATCTGCAACAGCCGCTTTCACCGCATCCAGATCGCTGGAATCAAGCTTTAAGTGTCGGTTCACCAAGGTCGTTTCAGAAACTCCCAACCGATGCTCTCTGTGTGCCATGAGAATTCTCCTCGTACTGTAATATCGTTAACGTTCTTCCAATATTATCGACATACCTCATATCACTTGTCTTGCTTATCGGTCCGATGTAGCAACCATGGTTCGCTGACTACGACATGCAGTGGTGACCAGGAACGCACCTGCTGCCAACATTGGTACCGTCAACAACTGTCCCATAGTGAGCCAATCAAAGGCGATGAAGCCCAATTGAGGATCGGGTAAGCGCACAAACTCCACGATGAAACGGAAGGTGCCATACAGAAGCAGGAATAGACCCGAGATAAGCCCTTGAGTTTGCGGTTTCCGTGACACCCACCACAACACGACAAACAGCACCACACCCTCCAGGGCAAACTCGTAGAGTGCTGATGGATGGCGGGGTTCAGGCCCCAAGCCCAGCATGGGAGGGAAGATCATCGCCCAGGGCACGTCGCTGGCCCTCCCCGGCAACTCGTGATTGATGAAGTTGCCCAGACGCCCTGCCCCCAGACCGATCGGCACCAGCGGGGCGATGAAATCGGTCAGCTGAAGGTAGGCCAGGCGGTGACGGCGAGCGAACAGCCAGGCGGTGACGGCGAGCGAACAGCCAGGCGGCTACCAGCACGCCGGCAAGACCTCCATGGAAACTCATGCCCCCTTCCCAAATCTTGAAAAGCCATAGGGGGTTGGCTATCAGCTGGTCGAGCCCGTAGAACAGCACATAGCCCAAGCGCCCTCCAATGATGACGCCCAGAGCGCCATAGAAGATCAGGTCGCCGATATCATCATGGGTCAAGCCGAGGCGGTGCGCTCGCCGCCGCCCCAGCCACCATGCGGCCGTCAGCCCCACCACGTACATTAGGCCATACCAATGTAGCTGTACCGGTCCGAGGGAAAATGCCACTGGATCGATCTGTGGGTACGCAATCATGGCAATTTCCTCGCGCCCTTCAGGCTTCTATGAATCGCTCGACGCTACGCCAGCGGGTTAGCAAATAGCCAAGCGTGCTTTCTTATCTACCAGCATAGCCTAATGGCCTGAATACAAACTGAATCTTGACTCACGAAGTGCAAATTCAACCTAATTCCAGGGGGCATCGCTAGTGCACCTCACATCAAGTACCACTGACGATTCGTGTTAGGCTGGGAGCCCTCGAGATACGGCATTCGCGTATCTAGAATGTGCCACCCAGCCTTGTCGATCCTGACGTTATGCATGATTCACATGGCGGCATTTCCACAGGTAGTAGACACAGGGCAACACCAGAAGCGTCAGTATCACTGCGCTCAACATCCCCCCCACCATCGGGGCCGCAATGCGGCTGACCACCTCGGAACCCGTGCCGGAGCTGTACATCAGTGGCAGAAGACCGGCAATGGTCGAGACCGATGTCATCATTACCGGTCTCACCCTGAGAGCAGCACCGTGCAGCACGGCGTGGCGAAGAGTCTCCCGACGGGGTTGTACTCCCTTGTGTTGGCAGCCCTCGAGCATCTGCTGATAGGCCTGGTTGAGATATACGAGCATGATCACTCCGATCTCGACTGCCACCCCGGCCAGAGCGATAAACCCCACTCCCACGGCCACGGAGAAGTTATAGCCCAGCAGGTACATCAACCAGATAGCCCCTACCATGGCCAGCGGCAGCGTGCCCATGATGATGGCTACCTCACTGAAGCGTTTGAAACTCATGTAGAGCAGGATCACTATGATTGCCAATGTGAGAGGCACCACATAGCTCAACTTCTCTTTGGCACGCAACATGTATTCATACTGCCCGGACCACGTCACCGAATAACCGGCGGGCAAATCGAGCTCGTCCGCCACGACGTCCATGGCGCGCTGCACATAGGTACCGACATCCACGCCTTCGATATCCACGAAGGTCCAACCGTTGGGACGTGCGTTCTCGCTCTTGATCGCCGGTGGTCCGTCCTCCACGTAGATGTCCGCCACGTCGGCTAGAGCGATGCGCTGCCCATTGGCGGTCACGATCGGCAGCTCGGCCAGTCGCTCGGGGGAGTCCCGGTAATCCTGTGGGTAGCGCAGGTTGACCGGGTAGCGCTCCAAGCCCTCGATGGTCTGAGTGATGTTCTGACCACCGATAGCGGTCGCCACCACTTGTTGCACGTCGGCAATGTTCAGGCCATAGCGCGCCGCCTGAGCGCGGTTGATATCAACCTTGATATAGCGACCTCCGGCCACCCGCTCGGAATAGACCGACGCAGTACCGGGAACATCGGCAAGGATCGTCTCCAGCTGCTGTCCGATGGACTGAATCTGCTTGAGATCTTCTCCGCCCACCTTGATGCCCACCGGCGTCTTGATCCCGGTTGCCAGCATATCGATGCGCGTCGAGATGGGCATCACCCAGGCATTGGATACCCCCGGTATCCGCACCAGGCTGTCGAGTTCCTTCTTGAGCTTGTCGGTGGTCATCCCCTCTCGCCACTCGTCCCGCGGTTTGAGCTGAATGAAAGTCTCGACCATGGTCAGCGGCGCAGGGTCGGTAGCCGTGTCGGCCCGTCCGATCTTGCCAAACACCGTGTCCACCTCCGGTACGCTGGCAATCAGTTTATCGGTCTGCTGAAGGAGCTCCCGCGCCTTGCCGATCGACAGCCCTGGATAAGTGGTCGGCATGTACATCAAGTCGCCTTCATCCAGGGGTGGAATAAACTCGCTGCCAATCTTGCTGACCGGCCAGAAACCCACCAGGGTTATCGCCAGCACCAAGGCGATCGTCGTCTTCGGGAAACTCAATACTGCCTTGAGTACTGGCATATAGACCCCGACCAGCAATCGATTGACCGGATTCTTGTGCTCAGGAATTACGCGGCCACGGATTAAGTAGCCCATCAGCACCGGAACCAAGGTGACCGCCAACCCGGCACTGGCTGCCATGGCATAGGTCTTGGTGAAGGCGAGCGGCGAGAACATCCGCCCCTCTTGGGCCTCGAGGGTAAAGACAGGAACAAAGCTGACAGTGATGATCAGCAAGCTGAAGAAAAGCGCCGGCCCCACCTCCACCGCCGAATCGGCCACCACCTTCCACCGGTTTTCGGACGTCAGCGGTGTACGCTCCATGTGCTTGTGCAAGTTCTCGATCAACACGACGGCACCATCGATCATGGCCCCGATCGCAATGGCGATACCCGCAAGCGACATGATGTTGGCGTTCATACCTTGCCAGTTCATGATGATGAAGGCAGTGAGAATGCCCATCGGTAGGCTGATCATCGCCACCAGTGCAGAGCGCAGGTGGAACAGAAAGAGTACGCACACCAACGCCACGATGGCCAGTTCCTCGAGCAGACCACGCAACAGGTTGTCCACCGCCTTCTCGATCAAGCCTGAACGGTCGTAGACCGTCACGACCTCCACCCCCTCCGGCAGGCTGGACTGGAGCTGCTCAAGCTTGGCCTTGACGCCATCGATCGTTTTCTGGGCATTCTCTCCTGTGCGCATGACGACGATGCCGCCGACGGTCTCACCTTCCCCGTTCAATTCGGCAATGCCACGGCGCATCTGGGGTCCCACTCCAATGTCGGCAACATCCTTGAGCAGCAGAGGCGTTCCGTTGTCATCCACACCCAGCGGAATACTGGCAAGATCCTCACGACTCTGGATATAACCAGTGGCGCGCACCATATACTCGGCTTCGGCCATCTCAACGACCGAGGCGCCAACCTCCTGATTGGCCCGCTGTATGGCAGTCTGGATGTGGGCCAGCGGGATGTCGAAGGCACGCAGTTTCTCCGGATCCACCACCACTTGGTATTGCTTGACCATGCCGCCAAGCGCCGCGACTTCAGAAACGCCCGATACGGTCTGAAGCTCATACTTCAGGAACCAGTCTTGCAGGCTGCGCAGCTCACTGAGGTCATGTTGGCCGGTCCTGTCGATCAGAGCGTAGAGATAGACCCAACCCACGCCAGTGGCATCAGGGCCAAGCTGTGGGCGCGCACTGTCCGGCAGCGTGGGCGCTACCTGAGAAAGGTACTCCAGCACACGGGAGCGCGCCCAGTAGGGATCGGTGTCTTCGTCGAAAATCACATAGACGTAGGAGTCGCCGAAGAAGGAGTAGCCGCGTACCGTTACTGCCCCGGGAACCGACAGCATGGCCGTGGTGAGCGGGTAGGTGACTTGATCTTCGACGACCTGCGGAGCCTGGCCCGGGTAGTTGGTCTTGATGATCACCTGCACATCTGACAAGTCCGGTAGAGCATCAATCGGGGTATTCTTGACTGAATAGATTCCCGCCCCCGCCAGAATCACGGCAGCAAGAAGCACGAGAAAACGGTTGCTTATTGACCAACGGATCAACGCAGGAATCATTACTTGCTCTCCCCAGTTGCATGGCTTTGATGGCTCATCGCGTCTTGCTGGCCGCGTTCCGCATTACTGGTTTCTCCGTGATCCATGCCCTCATCGCTGGGTGCTTTAGTCTTATCATCGTCAACATGCACACCGCGTAGAGCGAACTTGTCTTCCGCAATCCGTTCGAGTTCGGCATGGATGTCCATACCGTCTTTCAGCTGTTCAAGGCTAACCGTATCAGCAACCTGGAAATCCATGCTCATGGCCGGCCAGTTCCACGCCGCGATGGGGGCATGGGATAGCGTCACCATGCCATGATCTGGCATGACATCTTCGATGCGTGCTGGCACCCATACGGTCTCAACAAGGGAATTCTCATCGGCCTCTTCAGCACTGTCACTATGGTCCATTCGTCGAAAGTCTGATGTTCGACTTGACTCGGAATCCAGAAGGAACTGAGCCGACGTAACGATGCGATCGCCCTCCTCAAGGCCCGATAATATCTCGACGGTTTCCCAACCCACGCGTCCAACGTCGACTTCGATCGATTTGAATTTTCCATCACCCAATGCAAGAACGACACGCGACTGGCTTCCGGTGCGAATCAAGGCCTCACGGGGTATTTGCAATGCCTCCAACGTCGTGTTTGACATAATGGTCAGCTGAGAAAACATTCCAGGTTTTAGCGCCAGGTCATCGTTAGCGAAACGCACCCTTACACGAGCCGTACGCGTCTCACTATCAATACTTGGATATATATAGTCCACCACCCCTGTCCACTCCCGTTCGGGTAGATAGTCAAGAGTCATGCGAACCTCATCTCCCTCAGCGATCAACGCTGCCTGGCGCTCAAACACCTCTCCGACAGCCCACACATGATCAAGAACGCCAATACTCATCATGCTCATTCCTGGCTGTACGAACATTCCTTCACGCACCTGCAAATTATCCAGGACGCCACTTTGGGGCGCACGCAAGATGATCGCCTGACTCACTTGACGACTGTCCCTTAGCTTCTGGATAGCCTCATTGGGCACCTGTAACGCGCGCAGCCTTTCCAAGGCGGCAGAAATCAGACGTTGGTTGCCGCGGTTCATTGCAAGCAACAATTCTTCCTGTGCATTCACGAGCGTCGGCGAATAGATCGAGTAGAGCGGTTGACCTTGGGTAACACGATCGCCTTCGGACTTGGCAAATAACTTTTCTATCCACCCCTCGACGCGGGGGTGGATATGCACCAACTTGTCTTCATCGTATTGGACATAGCCAACTGTCCTTACCGTGGCGTCAAATGTATCCTTTTCGACAACGCCCGTTTTAACACCAAAATTGTTGACGACATCAGGAGAAATCTTGACTGTTCCTGGGGTGTCCCCTTCGTCTTGATCATCATAAACAGGCACTAGATCCATCCCCATCGGGGATTTTCCAGGCTTGTCTCGCTTGTAGTTGGGATCCATCGGCGCCACCCAGTAAAGGGGAGTGCGTTCTCCACTCTCTTCCCCACCAGTCTTATTACTATCTTTTCCAATAGCCGTTTCTACTGCGTTCAGGACGAATGTCTTCCCTCCCAGAACCATACTGCCGGACACGCCCAACAGGACGCCTAACGATATAACGAAAAAGTACCTACCCATTTGATTCATCGTGATGTCTCATTCCAGACTTGAGAAGTCGTGAGTTAGCGTGAAGACGTGCCTTGGGACAGCAGGTAGTTGATATCCGAGATCACCTTGAGTCGTTGGGCTTTCAGGCCTATGAGCTCCACACTCGCATTGGTTTCATCAATTCGTGCCCGCACGGCTTCTGCAAAATCACCATCGTCATTGTTATAGGCATTCAGAGAGGCTTCGGCCTGCTCGCTCAGCTCGGGCAATAATCGTTGCGTATACAGGGTTAATCGTTCATCGAGGCGCGCCAACTTAACCCAATTGGTTTCCAGCTGGGCAATCAATTCACGAACCAAGGTTTCTCTCTCGTACCGGACCGCTTCATGACGTGATGCCGCTGCTGCGACATTCTTGTCCTGACGATTTTCCGTGAACACAGGTAGATCGAAGGCCACTCCCACAGAGAACAGGTCGGACCGGCGTCCGCCCATAGGGTCGTCCTCGCGGTAGCCGTACTGTGCCGATACACCCCATTCTGGTTTGTACTGCTGCCTCGCCACATCGACCCCAGTCTCCATGGCATCTATCTTCTGCTCCAATGCCAGCACTGCAGGGTGACGCCTCACTCGCTCATACCACAGCTGACGACTGGGACGTTCAGCGTCAGTGAAGAGGCTTGGCTCTACCAAAACAAGCTCGGGGAAGTCTTCCGCTATCGGTAGCATCGCCTCACTCCCCAACCATTCAGTTAACTGCCGCTCTTCTGCCTCTTGTTGCTGTCTGAGATCGGTCAAGCGATCCTCCAGGCGAGTCAGCTCCAACTGAGCACGAATCACATCGTCTTGGCGGGTCATTCCGAAGGCGGACGCATAGCTCACCTCGGCCACCTCCGCTAGCTGCTCAAACAAGCTACGATCACGCTCTATCCGACTGATGCTCAGCTGAGCACGAGTGGCCTCCAGCCAAAGCTGGCTAACCGTAGCCTCGACTCTGGCTTCCCTATCCTGCCGCAACATCGGCTGTTGGGCGGCAAGCTGCTGCTTTTGTTGCTTGGCAAGCGCCAGGCTATCTCCTCTGGGAAATTTCTGACTGATTCCTACGCTGAACTGGGTCATACCTTCTTGATTCAAGTCAAAGGTATCAACCGGCAGATTTCCCGCTTTCAATGAAATCTGGGGATCAGGGAGCTGGGCCGATGCAATGGCCTCGTTCTCAAGGGCGGTTTCAATGGACGCACTTCCGGTTAACCAGGGGTCCTGATCAATGGCTATCTGTATCGCTTTTTGTAAATTGTCCGTTTCACTTCCGGCAACAGCAATAGCCGGCATCCAGGCGACACCCAAGACACCGCTGAATAACAATGCAGCCTTGATCACAGCGGCCCTCCAAACAAAAGGATTACGCTCAAAAAAATACAGAAAATTTAATAAAATAAATAATCAAACATTAAAAACTACGTTTATTAATTACTTTAAAATCATTAAACGAAACATTTAAAGTAATTGTTGGCCAGCATTAGCCGGCCAACTTTAATTTATCACTGAATGTCTACATGCAGACTGTACCGGTGTGTATCACTATCCCCAAGCCCCCCCGTCTCTCCTGAAACAATCAAGCGGTACTCGCCTGCATCGAGTCTCTCATCAATTTTGAAGTCTCCATTGACAGAATTAGCTTCCGAAACGATATTGCCGGATGCGTCCATCAGTTTTGCTTTCATGTGAAGCGCAAAGTTTGATGACCCAGGAAAGTGCTCACTAGCTATCTTGACCTCGGAGCTTTCGTTTAATGAGAGCACATACTCATGAGCAAACCCTCTGGTCAATATTTCACTAGGTGTAACTCCCTCCGTCAGCTGTTTGGCCTGAGATTCAGACTATCCAAAGTGTGCGAATGCTGGTATGGCAACTACGCTAATGATTGCGGCGGCAAGTGACGTTTTGATTTTCATTTTAACTCTCCATTCCTGTTTGATGACACGCTTAGAATA
>NZ_FODB01000072.1 GCF_900110265.1 Vreelandella aquamarina
CGGCAGATCATCCTCGACTTCGGGCAGGATATCGGGCGCATGACGGTGCTCAAGACGCTGCGGAGCCGACTGCGTTATCCACGAGGAACGCCATGCTGACCGTCAATCGGCGACACTCTATCCACAAGCAGTTCCAAGCGACACGCGATCGCCAGATATGTCGTGCCTGGCGGGTGGAAAGGCATGACAAAACGGGCCGTCAGCACCGATCAGCACGGTGGGTTTTGGCAATAACGGGCTTGCGAAAGCCAACTTGCACGGGGCGAATGATCAAAAAGTGCTCGCTGGCGGTGATAGGGAAAGTGTCGGCGCCGGCTTCACGGATTCAGGTATATGTCAACGCACTCGCTTGGGTAGTATGAGCAGCGCGCCTTTTACTCGCCTTCGCATTTACCACCTTTCACTCATGTTAGGAAACAGCCTGTTATGACGGTGCCTTCACTTGCCCGCCCACTCCCCTTTGTACTGCTACTGGCCTTCTCACTCTTCGCCAGCACCGCGCTGGCCCAATCTGCCCCACGAGTCGAGCTGGCGAGCGTCAACCGGGAGCCGATTTATCAAGAGCTTAACCTGGTCGGCACGGTGAACTCCCTGGAGGATGCGCTGCTCTCCTCGTCGGTGGCCGGGCTGGTCGCGGGCATAAACAAACACGGCCACCCATCGGTGGCCGCGTCTATTGCCTACTGACAGGATGTTTAGAAAGCGACGTTCAGGCCCAGCCACACCCGGCGGCCGTCATCCACATAGCCGTATTCGTCGTAGGTGATGCGCTCATCAAACAGGTTGTAGATACCGGCGTTCACCGTGGTGCTATCGTTGAGCTGATAGCCAATACCCGCATCCACGAAGGTGTAGGACGGCGCGACAATCGCGCTTTGTGACGGCCCGGTGGTGGGCTGGCTCTCCTCACCCCGGTAGCTCACTTTGGTCCACTGGCTAAGCCGTGCGTTCACATCCCAATCCAACGTGGCCGACACCTGGTGGCGGGGCAGCTGGGTCAGCGGCTCGCCAGCGTACTCGCCGCTTTTCTGTTCGGAATCGGTGAAGGTGTAGCTGGCGGTAAGCGCTAGCGTGTCGGTCAGCGGTGCGCCTAGACTGGCCTCGACCCCTTGGGTCACCGCGTCATCGATGTTGACCCGGTACGTGGGGTCGCTGCCGAACTGGTTCGGGCCTGCATTGCAAATATCGATCGGGCAGGCGATACGGGTGATTTTGTCTTCGAAATCGTTATGGAACAGCGTGAGGCTGCCGTTCAGGCCTGCGTCGTTGCCGTACAGCAGGGCAATCTCTTTATTGAGCGAGGTTTCCGGCTCAAGGTCAGGGTTGCCGTATACATTACCGCCACGACTGATCTGCCCCCAGTCCGGGGTAATTTCCCGCAGGTTGGGGGAACGGTAGCCGGTGGATACGCCGCCTTTCAGGGTCCATTCAGGTGTCATGTTCCATACGCTGTAAAGGCGCGGGCTGAGGTGGCTGCCATAGTTGTCGTCATCGTCCAGGCGCAGCCCGCCGGTCAGTGCCCAGGCGTTTGTCAGCATCCACTCATCTTCCATAAACAGCGCCCACTGGCTGTTCTCAACCGCCGTACGGTCGGAGATTTGGTTGGTGGTGCCATCCTCCAGCGACTCCTCTTCCCAGCTCGCGCCGACGGTGAGCATGTGCATACCCAAGGGAATCACTACGCTGGTTTTCGCGGTGGTGTTGGTAATCTCGATATCCCGCGATTGGTTTTCGCTGCGCTCACGCTGTACGAAGGTTTCGCTGGTGCCCCAGTCGAAGCGGCCGCTATGGGTCAGCGCTACATGGCTATTGGTGTATTCACCGATACTGTCGGTGCAGCCGCCACGGCACCCTTCCGCAGGCGCCGAGCGCCCAACCAGCGAGCGGCGATCCTGCTCGGTGATCCCCGCTTCTGCAGTAAAGTCGTGGTTATCGCTGGCGGCCAGGCTTAGCCGTGCGGTCAGGCTTTGCAAGCTCTTCTCTTCGTAGCCGTTTTCAATATCGTCTTCGTCGCGTTCTGAGGTGCGGCCATACAGCTGCAGGCCTAAACGATCCGCCACCAGCGGCCCGCTTAGGTAGAAGTTGGCTTGGCGGCTGTCGCCGGAGGCGCTGTCTTCCTGCAGCACGGTATCGAGCTGGATATTGCCGTGCCAGGTATCCGCTACCTTGCGGGTAATCACGTTGATCACCCCGCCGATGGCATCGGAGCCGTATAGCGTTGACATCGGCCCGCGCACCACCTCGATACGCTCGATGGCTTGCAGCGGCAGCAGCCAATCCTGTTCGAAGCCTGCGCTGCCGTTGGGGCGTGATTCGCGGGAGTTTTGTGGGCGGCCATCCACCAGAATCAGCGTGTATTGGGAAGGCATACCGCGAATGGAGATGTCATTGCCGTTATCACCTGCCCCGCCTCCAGTCACTACCACGCCGGGGACATCCCGCAGCGCATCGGTGACGTTTTGATAGTGACCACGCTCCAGCTCTTCGCGGGAGATGACGCTGATTGAGGCGGGCGCACTGCTAATTTGCTGCTCAAAGCCAGAAGCGGTGACCACGATATCGTTGAGCTGAGGCGTTTCTTGAGCCGCAACTGCCCCGCAGGCGAGAGATGAGATAGCGCTGGCCAGCAGCGTACGGCGCAAACGTAAAGACATAGCGGGTTCCTTTGAATTGAAAGAGCACTCATACTTAAATACGAATTATTAGCATTTGTATTTTTGCATACTCTTTGCACAAAGAGGCGGGACGGTGCGTTCAACCAATCGGAACAGAAATGTCAATTATTTTCATTCAAACAATTAAGTGGCACAATGGCGTGACCTCGTTCCCCCAGTGGCCCCGACTATGTACGATTTTGATGAACTCGCCGCTTTTGCCGATGTGATGACCACCGGCAGCCTGACGCGCAGCGCACAGAAGCTCGGGCTTGCTAAATCCACGTTAAGCCGGCGCATTAGTCAGCTAGAGGCGCGCCTGAACCAGCCGCTGCTGCGTCGCCAAGCGAACCGTTTGATTCCCACCGAAGCGGGCCTGCTGTTTCATCAGTACTGCACCGAACTGCTGGCCATGGCCGCCCATAGCCAAGAGGCGCTGGCGGAGCTGCGCGAGGAGATCAGCGGTAAAGTGACGCTGGAGGTACACGGTGCGCTGGCCCGAGGCTGGATGGCGGGGGTGATGGATGCGTTTTTAACCCGCTACCCCAAGGTCGAGCTAACCTTACACACCCGGGAAACGCCGCCTAGTAAAATGCACAGCAATAGCGTGCATATCTGGCTAGGCGCTACCCATGAATGTGGCTTGAACCAAGAGCGCCTGGGGCACCTCACTCGTGGCTTATATGCCAGCCCCAACTATTTAGCCCGCGCGGGCACGCCGCACCACCCCAGCGAACTCGCTTCACATGCGTGGATTGACCTGTTGGATACCGCCTCCAGCGGCCTGCTGCTACATCACCCCGAACACGCCGACTACCTGTTCAACGCGCCCCGCTCGCGGCTCCGGGTAGATCTCACGGCGTTGCACATCGATGCCATTGCCTATGGCCAAGGGATCGGCCTGCTGCCCCACTGGGTGGTCGAGAAACGCGAACGCCACCACCCTGGGGATCTGGTCAACTGCCTGCCTGGCTGGGAGCCCGCCCCCTTACCCGTGACGCTGCTGTATGCCTATGGGCATCACTCACGCCGGGTCAACGCGCTGCTGGACTTTCTGCGTGACCAGGTGCCTAACGAGTGGCAAACCCACGCAAACGCCGTTTACGCCCATTAGCAATTCGCCTTGCCAGTTAGCCGCCTAATTACCCACAATAGGCGGCCGATGATCGTCAAGGAACGTTAATGCTCGCTGAACTCTTCGCCGTCATGGCGCCAGTGCTGGCCGGTGCCGGGCTGGGTTTTTTATGGGTACGCTTAGGGCAACCCTACCCCGTCGATTTTATTACGCGTTTGGTATTCAACATTGGCACCCCTGCGTTGGTACTGGCGTCGCTCTCTGGTGCCAACATTGATGCCGGCACCTTTGGGCAGATGATGCTGGCCACCGCGCTGGTCATTATCAGCATGGGGGCAGCCAGCTTTGCCGTGGCCAAACTGCTGCGTCGAGATTGGCGGGTACTGATCGCGCCGATGATGTATCCCAACACGGGTAATATGGGGCTGCCTGTCGTGCTTTACGCTTTCGGCAGCGCAGGTTTTGCTTACGGTATTACGGTGATGGTGACGGTATCGCTGTTTCAGTTCACCTTAGGAGCCGTGCTCAGCAGTAGCGGAAACCCGATTAAAACGCTGATTAAAACCCCCACGGTTTATGCCATCTTAATTTCCATGACCCTGCTGTTGACCGACACGCCGCTCCCGCTATGGATGGCCAACACCGTTGATTTAATGTCTGGGTTCACAGTACCGCTGATGCTCATCACCCTCGGTGTATCGCTCGCTAGTATTCAGGTGGAAAACTTACGCTCAGGGGTTGGCTTTAGCTTGATCCGTATCCCTCTGGCCGCCGCTGCCGCTTGGTTTATTTCTGGTTGGCTTGGCTTACCGCCGCTGGCGCAGAGCATTTTGGTGGTGCAAATGTGCATGCCCGTGGCGGTATTCAACTATCTGTTTGCCCAGCGCGCCCGGCGCGACCCCGCTTATGTGGCCAGTTTAGTCTTCTGCTCAACGCTCATGGCGCTGATCTATTTACCGATACTGTTGGCACTGTTGATGTAGCGCCGGGGAACCCCCGGCCGCTTACGGCAGTCACTGCTAGACTTAGACTCTGATCCAGCGCTAACAGAGGACACTCGATGCCAACTCGATACGCTACGCCGTTGATGACCCCACACCGCTCGCTACGTTTACAGGCTAAACGCTGGGTGGCTCCTTCCCTGGTGGGGCTGATGCTTGCCAGCACTGCCCAGGCAGAGGTGGTTCATGATGCCCTGGAAACCGACCACTTCGCTATTACCATTGAGCGCGTGGCCAATGGCTTTGCGAACCCCTGGGCAGTGGCGTTTCTTCCCGATGGTCGCTACTTGGTGAGCGAGCGCAGCGGTGAGTTAAATCTCGTTGACTCTGACGGGCAAACGCAAGTGCTTGAAGGCATGCCCCGCGTCAGCCAAAACGGCCAGGGAGGCCTGCTCGATGTGGCCCTGCACCCTGAGTTTGGCGATGGCGAGCACGATTGGATCTACTTTACTTGGAGCAAGCCTGAGGGCGATAACAGCCGTTCAGCGCTCTCCCGCGTTAAGTGGAAAGGGGATTCGTTAGGCGACGTTGAGCACCTTTTCGAGCAGGATCGCGCCTCCTCTCCCGGCCGACACTACGGCTCCCGTTTGGCATGGCTCAAAGATGGCACGCTGCTGATGAGCATCGGAGACCGCGGCGTAGACCCTTCTCGCGCTCAGGCCAGCGATGACCACGCAGGCTCTACCCTTCGGCTCACCGAGACCGGAGAGGCCCCTGGCGATAATCCCTTTGTGGATGACGACGATACACTGGATGAAATTTACACCATGGGCAATCGCAATATTCAGGGCATGACCGTTCTCAGCAATGGTGAACCTTGGGCCACCGAGCACGGCCCGCGAACGGGTGATGAGCTGAATCAGATTGTGCCTGGCAATAACTACGGCTGGCCGGAGGTGAGTTTAGGCAATGACTATAGTACCAACGAGCCGATAGGCGTTGAATCTAAGCCTGGCATGGTTGACCCGGTGTATCGCTTTGATGGGCGCTTTGCCCCCTCAGGTCTTGCCGAGGTGACTAGCGATGCCTTTGAGCCCTGGCAAGGAAGCCTGCTGGCGGGTGGTCTGGGCAGCCAAAAGCTGCTGCGCCTTACCCTTGAAGAGGGCCAAGTGGCCGGTGAAGAGCTGATTTTAGAAGGTGAGATCGGCCGTATTCGCGATGTGCGCCAAGGGCCAGATGAAGCGATTTATTTGCTAACCGACGGCGGCCAAGGCAGCCTTTATCGCTTGACGCCCACACAGCGCTAACCTTGTTCGACTCCCGAGACACCACCAGGAAGCACGATGCGATTACGTAACCTCATCATCTTAACGGTCATCGTGCCGCTCTTCGTGATCCTGGTGGTGTTTAGTCTGGTGGCGATCAAATCGCTGGAAGACAACGTTCGCTCCAAGCTGCAAACCGAAGTCGAGATCATTACTCGCGCGCTGAGCACGTCGTTGAGCTATGCGGTGGCTCGAGACAGCGCCACGCCGCTAGAAGAGGCGCTGCAGTCGGCGTTTTCGTTTCACCGCATCTACGGGGCCTACGTATTCGATACCCAAGGCCGTGAGGTATACGGCCTTGGGCTGGGTAAAGATCTGTTCACACCGGAAGAGATTCAGCAGGTCATCGAGCGCGACGACCTGCACAGCAGCTACCGACAACAGGAAGGTTGGACCTACTACTCTGCTCTCACGCCACTACGCACCCAAGATGGCACTGTGCAAGGGGTGCTGCAGGTGAACCGACTCAATACCGGCATTGAGAATTACACCGGGTTTATCAGCATTGTGGCCGTGCTGGTCTTCGTGATTGGCGCGGCGGGCATCGTGTTCAGCATTTGGTGGGGGTTTCGTCACTACATCGAGCGGCCGCTCAACCGTCTGTTGCGCGTCATGCTGCTAGTGGAAGATGGCGACCGCAGCCAACGGGCCACAGTAGACGGCCCGACGGAGTATCGCCGTTTAGCGTCGGGCTTGAACGGCATGCTGGACGCTATGGCCGAAAAAGATCGTGATATCGATGCTCGCCAACGGAGAGAAATCGAGCTGGAAAAACGCCTGCGCAAATCCAAAAAGCTGGCAGAGCTTGGCGTGTTGGCCGCCGGGGTGGCCCACGAAATTGGCGCACCGCTGACAGTCATCAACGGCCAGGCCCAGCGGTTGGCCCGCAGGGATACGATTGGCGACGACGAGCGTGCTAGGCTTGGCCGGATTCGCGGCGAGGTAGAGCGAATCGTCGAAATTGTTCGCCAACTGATGGAATTAGGTCGACAACATAACGTGGAGAAAGGACACCAAGCCCTTGACCAGCTTATCATTAGTGCCAGCGAGCTAGTCGAGGAGGAGCTGGAACCACGAAATATCTATCTGGATATTGATCTTCCGTCCCCTCCCCCCCATTTATTAGTTAACGGTCAACAAATTGTGCAGGTGCTGACCAACTTATTACGCAACGCCGCCCAAGCCCCGGACGTTAGCCATATTCGTGTTCGCGCCCAGTCGCACAGCGACGAGCTTACGGTATGGGTCGAAGATAACGGGTCAGGCATACCGACTTCGCATCATCATCAAGTGTTCGACCCCTTTTTCACCACCAAGCCGGTGGGCCAGGGCAGCGGCTTGGGACTATCGATGGTGCACCGCATTATTAACGACCACGGTGGGACGATTGGCGTATTTGACAGCGCGCTTGGCGGTGCTGGCTTTGAAATTACGCTTCCCCTTAGTGAAACCGCATCCGCTTGAGGACGACGTTTGTGACCCATCAGGAACACCTTTTACCGTTATTGGTGGTGGAAGATGACGCCGCTATCCGTGAGTTATTAGAGGAAGAGCTCAACGACGCGGGCTATGACACACTGGGTGTCCCCAGCGCTGAAGAGGCCATTGCCCTGCTTAGCCACACGCCAGTGGCCATGATGATTACCGATGTACGGCTCCCCGGCATGACGGGCATTCAACTGCTGCAGCAGCTACGCCAGAGTGGCAGCGAGCTAGGCATTATTGTCATTACCGCGTTTGGCACGATTGACCAGGCGGTAGAAGCCTTAAAGCTTGGCGCAGATGATTTTTTAACTAAGCCACTTGATTTAGATGCTATCCGCGAAGCCGTATTTCGCGTACTGGAGCGACAGCGTTTGTCCCTTCCCCACGATGCGGAACTCAGTCACTTCCACGGTATTGTGGGTAAAAGCCAAGCCATGCAGTCACTGTTCCACGATGCGTCTCGATTAGCCAAAAGCGATGCACCTATTTTGATCCTGGGTGAAAGCGGCACGGGTAAAGAGTTGCTGGCCCGCGCCATTCACCAAGAAAGTAGCCGCCACGAAGCACCTTTCGTTCCCGTTAACTGCGCCAGCATTCCCGCCGACTTGATGGAGAGCGAGTTTTTTGGTCATGTGAAAGGTGCCTTTACCGGTGCTAACGAGGCCAGAAAAGGACTGTTTCATAGCGCCCAGGGCGGCAGCCTGTTTCTCGATGAGATTGGCGAAATGCCGATCAATCTGCAGGCCAAGCTACTACGCGCCCTGCAAGAGAAAACCGTTCGCCCCGTGGGCGGCGAGCGTGAGGAACCAGTAGATGTGCGCATCATTGCCGCTACGCACCGCCACTTGGAAAAAGAGATTGAGCAGGAGAACTTTCGCAGTGACTTGTTCTACCGCTTAGAGACATTCTCACTGCGCATTCCACCGCTACGCGAGCGCGGCACGGATATCGAACACTTGGTGTTCGCACTGATTGATAAGCACGCAGAAGCCCAAGGCAAACAGATCGAACAGATCGAGCCAGAGGCGCTCAATAGCCTGCTGAACTACACCTACCCTGGTAATGTGCGTGAGCTGGAAAATGCAGTTATGCGCGCGGTAACGCTCAGCGAAGCGGGCGTACTGCAGCATCAGGATTTACCTGAGCGCCTGCGCGAACAGTCTAGCCAGCAAAAAAGCAGTGCCGACAGTACCCCAACGCTAAGCGGCGAGGTGCTACCCGGCACGCAGATTCCTGCCCCGGCGCCTGCCCGTTGGCCAAGTTTGGAAGAGGTGGAAAAGCGCTATATTCGCAAAGTGTTAGAAGCGACAGGGGGAAATAAACGGCGGACGGCCGAAGTATTAGGCATCGCCCGCCGCACTCTTTATCGGCGTTTGGAAGATAGCGAGGAGTAAGTCCAAGCCGGTCGCACTCGCCGACCGGCTTTTTCATGCTTACTCCGGGTCACTCACGCCATCGCCGGTCGACTCACGTGTCGCTTGCCCATCATTCGACATGGGGCCGGTATCCATGGGCTCTTGAGGTTCGTCGGTCGGTACTTTCGAATCGGTGGTCGGTGCTTCGGAATCACCGCAGCCTGTCAGCACGCCCGCCATGAGCAGTGCGCTCAACAGTAGCGCCGTCCCACGCGCATTGCGTCATCATGACATCATGTCCATTCTCCTTCCTTGTTCATGGGCTAGCAGCCGCCAAAGCAGCGTCTGCTCCCCCTAACCTTACCGGCTGACTGGTAACTTGTAACCGCCCAAACTCACCGTCATACGCTTTAAACAAGCAAAAAAAGCCCCCGCGGGCGCGGGGGCGAAAGGATGATAAACCGTGTGGAGCAGCCGCAGGGAACAGACAGCTGGGTTGGCTTACCATCGTAGGGAGCGTTGACGGCTATTGGCCGTTAGTCATGTCGTCTTCATCATCGGTAGTGTTAACGTCGTCGGTAGTGGTCTCGCTAGCACCGGGCATGGGATCGGTGCCTTCACCGAAACCAGGATTCTCTTCAGGATCGTTGACAGCGCCCGCTTGGGTATTCTCACTCGGCATTGGCTCTTGCGTCGCCGCGGGATCTTCGCCCAAGCCCGGGTCTTCATTCATCGGCTCGTCTGCCATGGTAGGCTCGTTCCCGGTAGCCGGAGCCGTCGTGGTCGTCGCATCCTGCTCCATGGTGTCAGGTTGCTGCGCCGGGGGCATTTCATCTTCGCCGTTGCCACACCCCGCCAGGGCCAAGGTGCTGACGGTTGCAGCTAACATGCACAGTGTCAGCACACGTGGACGCTTGCGCGATTGGCTCACTTGTTTATCCATAAAGATTGCCTCCTTTTTCGACTAACGTGCTTGCGTCACTTGCCAAGCTTTTCTAAAAAGGCACATTCACACTTCATGCCAACATTGAAAAAAATACATTTATATTTAAAAAAACAATAGCTTATTAAAAAATCGTAGCCACCGTTCGCTGTCACGACAGGGTCATGGGCGTGGGTTCAAAATGGCACATGTGGCGTAATATGGCCTGGCTGGCGGGCGCGTTGTGACACATCCCACCCATTTATGTATAATAATTTTTAATAATTTATTAAACATAACCTCATCTTCTACTTATGAACCGTTTTGTGTCGCTGCTTGCAGGGAGCACGTAAAGGCCGCAGGTAAGCGCATTGAGTAACGACACAAGGCTGCTCATTCAATCAAAAGGCACCGCTGATGGACGAGACACGCCCTGTCAAAATTCAGGTACGCGGCTTGAGCAAGGTATTTGGCAAGCAGCCCAAAAAAGCCCTTGAGCTACGCGACCAAGGCCTTAAGCGCCCCGAAATTCTTGAGAAAACGGGCCAAACCTTAGGCTTATCCGATATCTCCTTCGATGTCTACGAAGGTGAATTGCTGGTGATTATGGGCCTATCCGGCTCAGGTAAATCCACGCTGATACGCTGCCTTAACCGTCTAATCGACACCACCGAAGGCGAGATCGTTATTGATGGCGAAAATATCCCGACATTGGGAGAGAAAGCGCTATTAGAGTGTCGCCGCCGCCACTTCTCGATGGTTTTCCAAAACTTCGCCCTGTTCCCCCATCGCACGGTTCAACAGAACGCCGAGTTCGGCCTGGAAATTCGCGGCGTCGAAAAATCGGAGCGCCAGTCGATTGCTCATAACGCGCTGAAGCAGGTGGGCTTAGAAGGCTGGGAAGACGCCTACCCCAATCAACTATCAGGTGGTATGCAGCAACGCGTTGGGCTTGCTCGCGCCCTGGCGAACGATGCCAGCGTGCTCTTAATGGACGAGGCGTTCTCGGCCCTCGACCCGCTGATCCGTAAGGATATGCAGCAAGAGCTACTGCAGCTGCAAAGCAAAATGCAGAAGACCACTGTCTTCATCACCCACGACCTCGATGAAGCGCTCAATATCGGCGACCGCATCGTGCTGCTGAAAGATGGTGAAGTCGTACAAATTGGCACGCCAGAAGAGATTCTGACCAAGCCCGCCGATGACTACGTCCGCCGCTTTATTGAAGGGGTGGACCGCTCGCGCATTCTGACCGCCGAGAGCGCCATGCGCCCGGTACGCACCACCGCACGCGACAGCGATGGCCCACGTACAGCGCTGCATCGGATGCGCGATCACAGCATTGACTCCATCTACGTCACTGACCGTGACCGTCAGTTGTTAGGCCTGCTGGAAGCGGACGCTGCCAGCCGCGCCATTGAGGCAAAAGCCGAGACCATTACCGACCATCTGACTCAAGATTTCCGCAAAGTGCCGCCAGACGAGCCGCTGCAAAACCTCTTCGCCATGTTTAGCGAAAAGAGTTACCCGATTGCCGTGGTGGATGAGCAGCAGCGCCTGCTGGGCGTTGTAGTGAAAGGCGCAGTCCTGGATGAACTGGCACGAGCAGGAGAACAGTAATGGAGATAACACGCATTCCTTTAGGTAGCTGGATCGAAAGCGGCCTGACGTGGCTGACAAGTGAATATTCGGTGGTTACCCGCGGCATTTCCCGCGTGACACAGACAGGGATCAACAGCCTCAACGATGGCCTAATGTGGCTACCCGAGTGGGCGCTACTGGCGATTATTGCACTGCTGTGCTGGAAACTCGCCAGCACTCGCCTGGCCATTGGTGCGGTTGCCGGGCTGGCTTTGATCTGGAACCTAGGGCTTTGGAACCCGATGATCGAGACGCTGACGCTGGTGGTGATTGCCACGCTGGTCGCAGTAGTCATCGCCCTGCCTGTGGGGATTGCCGCCGCACTATCGGAGCGGCTCTACCGGGTGATCATGCCAGTGCTGGACTTTATGCAGACCATGCCAGCGTTTGTGTATCTGATCCCTGCCATTCCATTTTTCGGTATTGGCTCGGTGTCGGCGATTTTTGCCACGGTCATTTTCTCCATGCCCCCCGCGATTCGCTTTACCACTCTAGGTATTCGTCAGGTGCCGGTGGAGCTCATTGAAGCCTCCGATGCCTATGGCGCCACGCGTGGTCAAAAGCTGTTCAAGGTACAGCTGCCGCTGTCGCTGCCCACGGTGATGGCGGGCATCAACCAAACCATCATGCTGGCACTGTCGATGGTGGTCATTGCCGCCATGATCGGCGCCGATGGTTTGGGTAGCGAAGTCTGGCGAGCCATTCAGCGTTTGCGTCCAGGGGATGGCTTCGAAGCCGGGATTGCCGTGGTCATTCTAGCCATGCTGCTGGATCGTCTGACGCAGTCGCTGCGCAAATCGCGCCGCTCATAGCCGCTCTCGGCGCTGCGTTGACCATGGCATTTGATCCCTCCGTGATGATTGACCATGCTGAAAGCGCCAAAAGGTAATTTACGTTAAACCACAACACACTATTTATACTGCAGTGGCGCTCGCCACTGCCCATCAACAGGGAGCAAGTGAATGAAAACTCGTACGTTGAATCACCGCATCCGTCTCGCCTCATTAGCCCTCGTCGCTGGCACAGGTCTCGCTGCCGGCAGCATGGCCCACGCCCAAGATCAAGGCACGGTCAACTTGGCCTATGTCGAGTGGTCCTCTGAAGTCGCTTCCACTAACGTCATTGCTGCGGTTCTCGAGCAGGCAGGGTTCGAGGTGGAACTGACCTCGCTGTCCGCAGCGGCCATGTTCCAAGCCCTCTCCACGGGTGATGCCGATGCCATCGTCGCCGCTTGGCTGCCCACCACTCACGCAGAGTACATGGAGCGTGTCGGTGACAATACCGAAGACTTAGGCCCCAATCTGGATGGCACCAAGCTCGGCTTGGTCGTACCTGAGTACACCGACGTGGACTCCATCGCCGATCTGAACGACAACGCCGACAGCTTCAACGGCGAGATCATCGGTATTGACCCCGGTGCCGGCCTGATGGCACTCACCGAAGAGGTCGTGGATACCTATGACCTCGGGCTGAACCTGCGCAGCGGCAGCGGTGCTACCATGACGGCTGCTTTGGCCAGTGCCATCCAAAACGAAGAGGATGTGGTCGTCACTGGCTGGACGCCGCATTGGATGTTTGCTCGGTTCGATCTGAAGTACCTCGAAGACCCAGAAAACGTCTACGGCGGTGCCGAGCAGATCCATACCGTCGTACGTAGCGGTCTGGAAGAAGACATGCCAGAAGCCTACGCCATTCTGGATGCCTTCGAGTGGACGCCCGAGCAGATGGGCGAGGTGATGCTGATGAACCAAGAAGATGGCAGCGACCCCTACGAAAATGCCAAGCAGTGGGTAGAAGAGAACCAAGACGTGGTCGAGCAGTGGCTCAACGGCTAGTCATACTCTGCCCGAGCGTTAAATGACAGAGGGCTTCGGCCCTCTGTCGTCGTTGTAAATGTGACGTTTTTTCGTGCTAATGTGCCCGCGCGTTGAACAAAGATTAAGCAACGTTTGCTACTGTTACTGATGTAATACACGCCTGCTAACGCATTGGTGATTGGCCAGAAGGTAACTGCTGGCCCATCCAGGTGCGTTTGGCGGTTTCTGTCCGACATGGAGAGGCTCCCGTGGATAATCCTGACTCTAAGCATCCCGCTGATGAGCCGGTATCAGAAGGCATCCCCGCCCCTGATGGTCCGGCTAACCTGATCGATACCGATTATGTGATCGGCCAAGACAACATTACGACGAGTGCAATGGGCTTCAACCTTGACCTACACGGCAAGGTATTCACCATTTCGTCACTCGTGGTACTGCTGTTCGTCATACTCACCTTGGCACTGCAAGATACGATTTCTCCGATCTACGACGCCGTTTTTGGCTTCCTGACCGGCAATCTGGCTTGGTTCTTTATTTTGGCCGCCAATATCTTCGTTCTGCTTTGTCTGGGCCTGATCGTATCGCCGTTGGGCAAGATTCGCATCGGCGGAGCGGACGCCAAGCCTGATTTCACTTATACCGGCTGGTTTTCCATGCTGTTTGCGGCGGGTATGGGCATTGGGCTAATGTTCTTTGGCGTCAATGAGCCGCTGACCCACTTCGGCACCTCTTTGGAGGGTGGCGACTGGGCACCGTTGGCTGGCGCTGAGGGCGATACGGCAGGCGCAGCGGCGCTGGGCATGGCGGCAACGATCTTCCACTGGGGTCTGCATCCGTGGGCGATTTATGCCGTGGTGGCTCTGTCATTGGCGCTATTCTCGTTCAACAAAGGCTTGCCGCTCTCCATGCGCTCGGTGTTCTACCCGCTACTGGGTGAACGCGTTTGGGGTTGGCCGGGCCACTTGATCGACATTCTGGCGGTGTTTGCCACACTGTTTGGTCTGGCCACGTCACTGGGGCTGGGCGCTACCCAGGCCGCTGCTGGCTTGACCTATCTGTTTGGCGCGCCGGAAAGTGATATCACGATGATTCTGCTCATCATCGGTATCACGATAATAGCGACTGGCTCGATCGTTGCCGGTGTCGACAAGGGCGTACAGCTGCTGTCGAAAATCAACATCGCCATGGCTGCCGCGCTGCTGTTCTTCGTGATCGGTGTCGGCCCGACGCTGCTGATTGCCACTGGTTTCTTCGAGAACCTGGTGAACTATGTGGTTCATCTTCCGGCCCTCTCCAACCCCTTTGGCCGTGAAGATGCCAACTTCAGCCAAGGCTGGACGGCCTTCTACTGGGCCTGGTGGATCTCCTGGTCACCCTACGTCGGCATGTTCATCGCGCGGGTTTCCCGTGGCCGTACCGTTCGTGAATTCCTGATCTCGGTGCTGCTGGTGCCTTCGGTCGTCTCGGTACTGTGGATGACGACCTTCGGTGGCACTGCCATCGACCAGTACGTGAGCCAGGGTATCGAAGCCGTGCGTGACGCCGGTGTGGACCTGCAGCTGTTCGTGATGCTGGAGCAGTTGCCGCTGTCGCAGATCACCTCGTTCATTGCGATTCTGCTGGTCATCATCTTCTTCGTGACCTCGTCTGACTCGGGCTCGCTGGTCATCGACTCCATTACCGCAGGTGGCAAGGTCGATGCACCGAAACCGCAGCGTGTGTTCTGGGCGATCATCGAAGGCGCGATTGCCATTGCACTGCTGCTGGGGGGCGGTTTGACGGCCCTGCAAACCATGGCCGTGTCGACCGGGTTCCCGTTCACCATCATTCTACTGGTGGCCTGCTACGCCATCATCAAAGGCTTGATGAGCGAACCCAAAGCAGTGTAAGTAACAGCTTCAACTCGGCAAGACGTCAACGGGCAGCCCAAGGGCTGCCCGTTTTATTATGGTGCGCCAGGCATGGCGCGCAGCGCCAATTAGGCGCTATCCGGTCCGCCGTGGTGGTTGGCCGGATGACTTGGGGGTGAAAGTCCCCTACGGACCCTGATAGCGGGAACCGTTAGCTGAACAGCAAGGGTGTTCGTCGTGAGGCGGAATCTGAAGGAAGCTGTAGGCAAACTCCTGGCCCGACGAACAGGAACCGCATATGAGGCAGCCACATCTGGGCGAGAGGGCCATGAAACTCGAAGCCCAATAGCTATCCAGAAGATGTGGAAGTAGATGCGGCGGGTAGATGGGAGGAAGGTCGCGCGTCTTACCCTGGGAGGCCTG
>NZ_FODB01000018.1 GCF_900110265.1 Vreelandella aquamarina
TTATCAGTTAGCGCGGAAAACCTCGTACTTTTAGTGCGAGGATGGATAGCGCGGCGTCCGCCAGGACGCCTTGTGTTTTGCATCCTTACAATATTTCGTCTAAAGTGTAAAGAATGAAAGCCGAACGCGCCTACCAATACCGCTTCTATCCCACGCCTGAGCAAGCAGCCTTGCTGGCGCGGACGTTTGGGTGCGTGCGGTTTGTCTGGAACGCGGTGCTGCGCTATCGCACCGACGCGTTTTATCAGCGTCAGGAAAAGATCGGCTATAACGATGCCAGCGCGTTCCTAACACAGTTAAAGAAGCAGCCGGACACCGCCTTTCTAGCCGAGGTTAGTTCGGTGCCACTGCAACAATGCTTGCGCCATCAACAAAGTGCGTTCAAGCATTTCTTTGCCAAGCGGGCGCGGTACCCCAGCTTTAAATCGAAGAAGCACCGGCAGTCAGCTACCTTTACCAGTTCGGCATTTTCGTACCGTGACGGGCAGATCACGCTCGCCAAGTGCCGTGAACCGCTAAACATCCGCTGGAGCCGCGACCTGCCTGCGGCACCGAGCACAGTGACGGTATCCAAGGATGCAGCAGGCCGTTACTTCATTAGCTGTTTGTGCAAGGTAGACACTGAGGCGCTGCCAATTACGTTCAAGATGGTCGGTATCGACCTGGGGATTAAAGACCTGTTCGTGACCAGTGACGGCCATCGGGTGAATAATCCCCGCCACACTGCCCGCTATGCCCGAAAGCTAGCGAAGGCGCAGCGGCGCCTCAGCCGTAAGCAAAAAGGCTCGAACAACCGAGCCAAGGCACGGTTAAAGGTCGCTCGCTGTCACGCCAAGATCGCTGACACGCGCCGTGACCACCTGCATAAACTCACCCGCCAGATCGTTAACGAGAACCAAGTGATTGCAGCGGAGAGTTTGCAGGTGAAGAATATGGTCAAAAACCGCCATCTCTCTAACGCCATCAGTGATGTTGGCTGGGGGGAGTTGGTCCGCCAGCTTGACTACAAGGCGGCCTGGGCGGGAAGGCAGTTTGTCCAGATTGATCGCTGGTACCCAAGCTCAAAACGCTGCCATAGCTGCGGCTTTGTGCTGGAATCACTACCGCTGAATGTTCGCACCTGGGACTGCCCAGATTGCGGTACTCAGGGCATCGACCGCGACGTGAATGCGGCCCGCAACATTCTGCAAGCAGGCACCGCGCTATTAGCCGGTGCAGATGGTTGAAAGATCATACCGAGGGGCACTCGGGAATGTACGCCTGTGGAGTTTGTGTAAGACCAGCAGTGCCAAGGCATTGAAGGCAACGAACATCGAAGCAGGAACCAGGAAGGTAACGACCTGGGAATCCCCTTCCTTTCCGCCGCAAGGCGGCAGCGCAAGCTGAGGGAGGGGAGGATGTCAACGGTAATACCGATATTCAATTCGCCTTTGATAGTGTGATGCAGCGCGTTAACGTCACTTTTAAAGGTCTCCAGCGCCGTAAGCAGCGTTAGCCCTGCCTGATAAATCTCTTTCCCCTCTTCTGTTAGGCTGAATCCGCCGCGTCCTCGCTGACAGAGGGAAAACCCCAGACGTCCCTCCAGGTCGTTCATATGCTGGCTAATGGCCGAGCGACTAATCCCCAAGGTGGTTTCCGCAGCGGTAAAACCGCCGCACTCAACGACCGTCTTAAAAATGCGGATCAGGCGTATTTCGTAGTCGCTCATTTGGCCTAGTGATGCCATAACTGTCTCTTGATCAGGAAAAAAGAGGGGGGTGCTGCATTGCGTTTAACAAAAAATTGATATACATCAAAAAAGCGAAGCGTCACTATCCTGGCATTGCGCCCATAGAGTCGCGGTGGTGTATCTTCCACTGTTATCCATGCCATCGCAAAGGACAAGCTACTCTTGGGTAGCCAGCAAGCGCTAGGATTGCACTATCAGCAGGTGTTGCCCCCCCGCGTTGGCAAACACCTTTGACGCCATCTTTCATCAAGTTCAGCAAACCCGTCAGGTGGCGACGTTTGAATACCCGCTGATGCTAGGCCAACAGCAACGTTACTTTCATGCCACTGTTAGCCCCTTGGCAAGCAAAACAAAATACTTTGAAGGAGTGCTTTCTGTGCCCCGCGATATTACCGACGCGAAGCAAGCCGAGGTTGAACTGCAAATCGCCGCTGCGGCATTCCAGGCGCATTTAGGCATTATGGTGACCGATGCGCGGGGCAATATCCTGAAGGTTAATGATACTTTTAAGCGTATTACCGGTTACAGCGATGAGGAGATGATTGGCAGAAATCCGCGCATGTTCAGCTCTGGACACCATAATGCCACGTTCTATCGGCGACTTTGGAACAGCGTTGCAGAAACGGGTAGCTGGGAAGGGGAAATTTGGAATCAGCGTAAAAACGGCGAGCTGTTCCCTGAGTGGCTGACGATTAGTGCAGTGTATGATGCCGACGGTAACCTCACGAACTACGTTGCCACGATGAGTGATATCAGTGAGCGCAAGGCGGCCGAGCAGGAGATCCACCAGCTTGCTTTTTATGACCCCATTACGGGTTTCGCTAACCGGCGGCTGTTTATTGACCGTATTGGCACAGCGCTAAAAGAGCTGAACCGCCATCAGCGCTGCGGCGCGTTAATCCTGATCGATATTGATAACTTTAATCATGTTAACGATACCCTAGGCCACCATGCGGGCGACCAGCTGTTGCAAAGTGTTGCCCGGCGCTTTGGGCGAATGCTGCGAGATACTGACACCTTGGCAAGGTTGGGAAGCGACGAGTTTGCGGTGCTGATTGAAGGGATTGATGGTAGCCCACGGCAAACTCAGCAACTGGCTGAACATATCGCGTATAAGCTGCTGGCGGCGCTGGATGAGCCGATCAGCGTGGGGGAAGAGAGTGCGTTAGTCACCGCTAGCGTAGGTATTACGATCATCGCAGATAGCCAGCGCAGCGCAGACGACTACCTTCAACAGGGAGATATGGCACTTTCTCAAGCGAAAGCCAGCGGCCGACGAGCAGTGCGCTTTTTTGACCCTTCCATGCAGGCAAAACTGCTAGCTAAGGTAAAACTAGAGTCGGAGCTTCGCCAAGCGCTTGAGCATCAGCAATGGCGGCTGCATTACCAACCTCAGGTTGATCGTCGGGGTAGATTAATAGGCGTTGAAGCCCTACTGCGCTGGCAGCACCCTGAGCGTGGGTTAGTCTCGCCGGGCGAGTTTATACCGCTGCTAGAGAGCACAGGGCTGATTAATGATGTCGGGGAGTGGGTGCTGGAAGAGGCTTGCCAGCAGTTAGCCCAGTGGGCAGGTTCGCCGCTGCTGAATAGGCTCACGATTTCGGTGAACATCAGCCCACTACAATTCCGCGAGAACAACTTTCTGCAGCGGGTCGAGCAGGTATTTCAGCGCACTCAAGCGCCGCTAGAGCAGCTGAAATTAGAAGTCACTGAAACTCTGTTTGTAGAGGCGCGTGACGATGCACGCGATAAAATGCTCAGTCTAAAAGCCTTGGGCGTTCGTTTCTCGCTGGACGACTTCGGCACCGGCTACTCGTCGCTGGCTTACTTGGCCCAACTGCCGTTGGATCAGCTGAAAATTGACCAATCCTTTGTGCAGCAAGTGCTCGAGAGCAAAGCAAACGCGGCGATTGTGGAAAGTACCATTGCCCTGGCGAAGAGCTTAAGCCTGGATGTGATTGCCGAGGGGGTGGAAGTGGAAGCGCAGCAGGCGTGGCTGATGGCCCATGGCTGTCACGCCTTTCAGGGCTATCTGTTCGGACGGCCGGTGTCCGTTAATGACATTGAAGCAGCCGTGCTAGCTCAGTCCTACGCTTGAGGCATGCAGCTTGATGAGTAACGCCGCGATCAGCGCGGCGTGCTCAAAGCTCTCGGGGGTAATCACCTCAAGCCGCGAGTCTTGCCGCCAAGCGCTGCTGACAACGCTCAGGGCGCCATCCGCGCGGTTGAACCGTTTCCAGCCGTCGGTGGTGTGGAACACTCCCTTTACCCGCGCCGTCGCGGGCAGCTCGCCAATACAATGGGCGAGATGGTCGAGGCCGAATCGCTCGGTAGGGTGCCAGCGCAGGCCCGTACTGGTGTAACCCAGGGCAGTGGCGGTTTGCTGTTGGGGCTGGCCAGGAGGGGGCGGAAAATCGAAAAAAGCCCCCTCTAGGCTAGGGCTGGCTGCCAGAGCCTGATGCTCGGCAGGCATCGCAGGCTGATCTTGTTGGCGCGCCTGGCCGCTGTCCAAGATGAGCGACACCGGCAGCACCCCTTCCTCAACGGTGTACACCCATTTACGGGCCGGCCATAGCGTGCCGATAAACTGCTGCGCTTGTTGATGCTGGGCGCTGCTTGCCTGCTCGCCCATGGTGATGGCGATGGCGTCGGCCATGTGGAGCTGGTCCTGAAACGTGTCGTGCTCGCGCACGCGGGCTTCATCCAATCGGCGTGGGTCAAGCGTGGCGATGATATCCTGCACCGTCACCACGTCTTGAAACGCCTCGCCGCGCAGTAAATCTAATAACCCCGCCGGATGGCCAAGGCCCGATGGCTCGATAATCACCCGATCGGGCTTGCTGCGCGCCAATAAATTAACCAGCGCCGCCTGAAGCACAAACGCCAGCTGGCAGCATAGGCAGCCGCCGGGCAAGCCTTTTACCACCACATCATCGCGGGCATCAAACATCGCTTGATCAATGCCGATCTGACCAAATTCGTTGACCAAAATCGCCCACTTCTCATCCACAGGCTTTTGCTCGATCAGGCTGTGGATAAGCGTGGTTTTGCCGCTACCTAAAAAGCCGGTGACGATGTGAACGGGAACGCGTGAAGCGGCTGCCAACGGTTAACCTCCGGTCATGTTCATAAAGCGCACCACCTGCACGTCGCCATCGGTGGTGAAGTGGTGGCGTTCGGGCTTAAGCGGTAGGGCGTTAATAATGGCGGTTTTGAGCGCCTGCATATCGCCAGGATGGCGGCGCAATACGGCGCGCAGGTCCACCGAGTGCTCATTACCCAGGCAGAGCAGCAGGCGGCCTTCCACGGTGACCCGTACGCGGTTGCAACTATCGCAGAAGTTGTGGCTGTGGGGCGAGATAAAGCCCACCCGGCTGTCGCTGTCGGCCATTTTGAAGTAACGCGACGGCCCTGGTGTGCTCTCTGTGGTGGGCATCAGCGGGTAGCGTGTTTCGATCAATGCCTGAACGTCGTCGCTGGAGTAGAAGGTCTCTGCCCGGGAGTGGTCCGACACATCGCCCAGCGGCATCTCCTCGATAAAGCTAATATCGAGGCCCTCCTGACGGGCAAAGGTCACCAAGTCGAGCACTTCGTCTTCGTTACGCCCCTTCAAGATCACTGCGTTCAGCTTGATGCGCTTGAAGCCCGCCTCTTTGGCGGCGTGAATGCCGTCGATCACCTTGGCTAAGTCGCCGGTGCGCGTCAGCTGCTTAAAGCGCTCGGGGTTGAGGGAGTCCAGGCTGATATTGAGCCTACGCAGGCCGCCGTCATACAGCCGCTTGGCGTGCTTGCGCAGGCTGGCGCCGTTGGTGGTCATGGTGAAATCGTCCAGCCCCGGTAGGGCGCCAATCTCGTCCACCAGTTGCTCAATCCCTTTGCGCACTAGCGGTTCGCCGCCGGTTAGGCGGATCTTCTCGACGCCAAGCTCGGTGAAGGCGCGCGCCACCATGGCAAGCTCTTCCAGCGTGAGCACTTGCGCGCGGGGGAGAAACGTCATCTCCTCGCTCATGCAGTACACGCATCGGAAGTCGCAGCGGTCCGTCACGGAGATGCGTACATAGCGGACACGGCGGCCAAAATCGTCAATCAGTTGTTCGGTCATTGCCAGCTCGTTATCGGTTGAATGCAGACCGCCTCGCCTGGTTGAGCGTCTGCTTGGTCATCGCCAAGTTCAATTAAGCAGTTGGCCATCACCATGGAAGTCAAAATACCCGAACCCTGGGCACCTGTGCTGCGCACATGTAGCACGCCCTGCTCATCACAAGTATAAATGCCACGTAGAAAGTCGGTGCGCTTCAGGCGGCTTTTTAGCGGTGTTTGGGCAATCGCTGTGAGTCGTAAGGGCGGAAAAGGCAGCTGCCCCTGCAGCCGTTGCAAAAGCGGCACCACAAACTGGCTGAAAGTAACCATCACCGCCACCGGATTACCGGGTAAGCCCACAAACGGCGTGCGGGAGTCACTCAGTTGGCCGCAGGCCATCGGGCGGCCAGGGCGTAGCGCCACCCGCCAAAAGGCCAGCCGTCCAAGTTTTTCCAGCGCGTCGCGGGTGTAGTCCGCGTGGCCCACGGACACGCCGCCGCTGGTAATCACAAGGTCACACTGCGCTGCTGCTTCCGCAAGCGCTTGCTCAATGGCGCGCGGGTCGTCGGGCAGAATACCTAAATCCACCACCTCGGCCCCTTGCTCGCTAAGCATGCCAATCAGGGTGAAGCGGTTGGTGTCGTAGATCCCGGCGCTGGGGAGCGGCTCTCCCGGTGGCGTGACTTCGTTGCCGGTAGAAAAAATCGCAACCTTAGGGCGCAGGTATACGTCGACCTCGGCATAACCTAACGAGGCCAACAGCCCCATGCTGGCAGCATCCAGCCGTGTGCCCGCCGTCAATGCAACGGCCCCTTTGGCAATATCTTCCCCGGCTTGGCGTACGTGCTGCCCAAAACTGACCCGCTCTGGCGCATCGATGGTAACACTGTCGTCACCCTCAATGAGCTGCTCACGCATAATCACCGTATCGGTGCCGCTGGGCAGCGGCGCGCCGGTGGTGATGCGTACGCACTGGCCAGAGGGCACCTCACCCTCAAACGCTTGCCCGGCGAAGGCATCGCCCGCAACAGGCCATTGGGTTTGAAAGGGCGGCTGCTTTGGCCAGGATAAGGCAACGCCATCCATCGCCGCATTGGTATTCTGTGGCACGTTAATAGGCGCAGTGATATCAATCGCCAGCCTGCGTCCGTAGGCGCTAGCTAGTGCCACCTGTTCTACCGCTACCGATTTCTCAACCAGCGTCATCAGCGCATCACGGGCGGCATCGACGCTGAGCATCTGCTCGCCCAGTTCAAAACACGACAGGCTCATGGCGTCTCCTGGGAAGGCGTTGTCAGTGCCAGCTCCAAGCGGGCTTTCTCCTCTTCGGTATTGAGGTTGGCGAACGCTTCAGGGCAGTCAGACATATCCACCCGGCACCATGCGTGGCGCGCGTACCAGCGATCGATTTTACGCTCGCCTTCGGCCAGGGTGGCCGCTAAGTCGTCAGCCAGCGACGTACGTAGCAGCGCGACGACGGGGTGCAGGCGCTCGCCATCAAACGCCACGGCGATATCGTGCTCGACACCCTCGTGAGTAATACCTGCGACCATGCGCGCCACCAAATCGTGGGGCAGCGCAGGGGAGTCGCAGGGTGCGACCAGCAGCCACGGAGTTTGAGCCGCACGCAGGCCGCTGTAAATACCCATCAGCGGGCCTTTAAAGCCGCCTTCGGCATCTTCAATCACACGGTCGGCAAACAGCGCATACGCATCGCTATTACGGTTGGCGTTAATCACCAGCTCATGTACCTGGCCTTCGAAACGCTTGACGGTGTGTGCCACCAGCGGCAGTCCGGCAAATGGCTCTAGGCCCTTATCACGGCCACCCATGCGACGGCCTTCTCCGCCCGCGAGGATCATGCCAGTCAGTTCGTGCTTGGCGATCATATGCCTGCCTCCTTGGACGAGCGCGCGCTCGGAGGCTTGGGGGGAATCGCGTCCAGCGTCAAGCGGCCAGCGGCGTTAATAGCTTGGAAGCCTTTGCCCTTCGCACGGGCAATCAGCATCACGCCGAAACGCTCGGCCAGCTCTACGCCTTTCTGTGTCACGCCTGAACGCGATACCAGTACGCTAATGCCCATTTGCGCGACTTTCAGCACCATTTCAGACGTTAAACGGCCGGTGGTGTAAAAAATATCGGCGCTACGGCTATCGGCTTGGTTAAGCCACTGGCGACCCGCCAGTGTGTCCACGGCGTTGTGGCGGCCCACGTCTTCGACGAAATCCAGCACCTGAGCTTGGTGGCACAGCGCGCAGCCGTGTACCGCGCCCGCGCTGCGGTAGGTGTCGTTATAGGTGTTCAAATTGGTCAACAGTTGATAGAGCGTCGATTGGGCCAGCGGTGTCTCAGGCAGCGCTGTGAGAGAAGTTTGCTCCAACAGTTTACCAAACACAGTGCCCTGACCGCAGCCCGTTGTGACAGTGCGCGTGCTAAGGCGCGCTTCCAAGTCATCCGGCAGGTGGCGGGTAACGATCACCGCAGCCTCTACTTCCCAATCGACTTGAACCGCGGTTAAGTCCTCGGCGCTTCTTAATAGCCCCTGGTTGCGCAGGTAGCCTACCACTAGTGCCTCGGGGTCATCGCCTAGCGTCATCAGGGTGACAATTTCACGCTTGTTAAGATACACCGTAAGCGCACGCTCGGCGGCAATGGCCTGGGGGCGAGTGTCGCCGTAGGCATCCATGACATCAATGGTGGTCGTGGCCGGTAAGCGGGCTCGGCTTAACTGAAGGGCGGGCATCCGCAATCCTCACTGATACCAAAACGCTGTGTGGCTGACGCAAACACGGCGCACAAGATCATAATAGTTGAGTAAAATAGTCTGAGTTGACGATGATGGCGCTCAAAAGGCTTACTTGTCTACCCGTTCAAGGTCTAAGGTGGTGAAACCCATGAGTGATAGTTTACGCGCATTAAGCGTTACCTTAGTCGCCGAGCCCAAGCAGGTGCGCAGTTTCACGCTGACCCAGTGGCGCATTGCCGAGCTGGTGCCGGGGGACGAAGGGGAGTGCGTACTCAACCTGCAGCTCTATATGACCGAGCGAGCCGCCTATCGATTTAACCTCACCGCGCCGACGCCGCGCCTGTTCGTGCGTGCCGGGTTCACCGGGCAAACCCCGAAACCCGATGCCATCACCGCCAGCCAGGATGTGGCCGCAGGCTGGCTGGATGGCGAGCAGCAAGTATTAGAAGCTGCGATGCCGATGGCGATTCAGGTGTGGATAGAGCACTATCTGGCCCGTCATGGAGAAGCCCCCGTGGAGCAGCGCAAGAAAAAACGCAAAGGGGCCGGGCGCAGTAAAGAGATCCCGACCAAGGAGCAGCCACAGTGAGCCGTTTGGAGCGCTGGTCGCGTAAAAAGCGCGGCATTGAACATGAGAGTGATGACAGTCAGCCGGTGGAGCCGATAGAGCCTCAGTTGGAAGTGGAGACGCACGCGCCTGAGTCTGACGGCATAGATGCCTCCTCCTCAGCGGTAGACGAGCAAGAGGCCGCAGCTCCGCCCCTGCCGGGCAGCCTGGACCACACGTTGCCCGACCCAGACACCCTGCCTGCAGGCAGCGACTTCAGCGCCTTTATGGTGCCTGGCGTCAGTGCTGCGCTGCGCCGCCGTGCCCTGCGTAGGCTCTGGGCCACCGGTAACTACAATGTGCGCGATGGTTTGGATGATTACGACGCCGACTTCACTCAACAGTTAAAGCCCATGGCCAGCGAGCTAGCGGGCAAGCTGCGGCGTTGGGCCAATAAGGCGGAAGAGACCTTAGAGAAGCTGGAAGATTCGGCACAAAAAGACGCTGAATACAGCGAAAAAGTAGCGGCTGAGAGCCCGCCTGAGCAGGTGAGCGCTTGCACAAGTGATGACAGTTTTGTACAAAGTGCCTCGCCAGACGACCAGTCTGATTATCCTGATCACGCTCCAGGAGAGCGAAGAAAAGACAGTTAGCTTTTTGAATCAGTGGGTTATGGTAAGTATGGCGGGCTTGTGTTGACAGCGGTGCGACCAAAGGAAGTGGCAAAAAAGCTGTTTTCGCCATACGCTGATACAAGAAGCTATGTCGTTATAACGCCGAAAGTCATCCGTGGTGAGATGACAAAATCTAATCTCTAATTATAACAAAAACGACCTCTTGACCGTGAGAATGCATGAACCAACGAATCCAACTGGCGTCGATTGACGACCAGCGCAACGTCGCCGCTCGTGAAGCGGTGCGTCGGCGTATCTCATGGCCGGTGAATTTAACGCCTGCCAACGTGACCTACCACAGCCGCGGTCATGTGCTGCTGCTCGGTAGTGCGCCGTCAGTGACTCAAGCGGCACGAGTGCTTCAGGGGCGAGGATTAGCGTCCCTCACGATGCTGACCACAGATGAGGCCGTTGATCTTCCCGTCGCCAGCGAGCCGCTGATCGCTCAAGTGCTGAGTGCGCATCAACAGTCACAGCTTAACATCGCGGGTCATTTGGGTGGTTTTCGTGCCACTCTGAGCCAAGACGATGGCGACTCTCTCAATCTTGCCCAAGCGCTGATTGAGCGGGACGTGTTTGACGTAGTGCTGGACCTTTCGGAGGGAGTACTTAACGTCGCTTCTTGGGAACTGCCCCCGCCGGGCTACCTGCGCCTCGCATGGGAGCGCCAGGAAGCTGAGCGTGCCGACGTGTTAGAGAGCGTGACGGAACTGGTCGGTGAGTTCGATAAACCGCGCTATTTCCAGGTCAATACCGATCTTTGCGCCCACTCTTCCAGTGGTAACGTCGGTTGCACTCGCTGCCTCGACGTCTGCCCGGCGGATGCGATTTCTAGCATCCAAGGCCGCATTGAGTCGCGCATTGAGATTGATCCTTTCCTTTGCCAAGGCGTAGGCAGTTGCACCAGTGCGTGCCCTACGGGTGCCATCGAGTTTCGCCTGCCGGAAACCCGCCGTCAGCAGGATACTCTGGCCAACTGGCTAACCGCCTATCGGGAAGCCGGTGGCGAGGTGCCGGTGCTGCGCTTTATTACCCATGACTCGCTGGAAGCTGAGCGTGTTGCAGGCATTACCACGCCGGGTCACATCATTGATGCCCCCTTGGAAGAGCTGGGCGCGGCGGGCCACGACCAGTGGCTGACGGCGCTCGCCAGCGGCGCTTCTGAAGTGCGCATTCAGCTTCACGACGACATGCCGAATCGGCTCAGCGCATTTTTAGAGCATCAAATCACTCAGGCTCATAGTCTGCTGGCCGCGCTAGGCCACGACGCCGCGCGTATTAAGCTACTGTCGGTAGATGCCGAGGGCGAGCGAGATGCGCTGCCCAGCCTAACACCGCTCACCGAGACGCCATTGAGCTTTAATGAGCCTAATAAGCGTGCTCGCCTAAACGTTGTGCTAGCGCGGTTGGCTGAACTGGGGGCTCCCAGCGGTGAGCGCCACGCCATGCCTCAAGGGGCGGCTTACGGCGGCATTAATGTCGATAGCGCGGCCTGTACGCTGTGCCACGCCTGTGTCAGCAATTGCCCAACGCCTGCGCTTAAATCCGGCGGTAATACCCCCGCGCTTAGCTTCCTGGAAGCCGATTGTGTACAGTGCGGGCTCTGCGAACAGGCCTGCCCTGAAGACGCCATCACGCTGGAGCCAGGCTTCCTCGCGGCACCTGCGCGCGAAACGCGGCATATTTGCCACGAAGAGGCGGCTTTCGAATGTATTAGCTGCGGTAAGCCGTTTGCCACCGCCAGCACCGTTGCCACCATTAAAGCCAAGCTGGCCAACCACCCTTACTTTGCCGGTGATGCCATGACGCGCTTAGAAATGTGTGAAGACTGTCGGGTGAAAGACGTGTGGAAAACCATGGCTCGTGACCCTGAAGCGCAACTAAAGGTGTAAAGCAATGAGCGATGCAATGCCGACGCTAAGTGAAACCGATGCGCTGCGAATGGATATCTACCAGCTGTTCGCTAGCCTGCTGCGTCAGGCCCCCGACAGCGAGCTACTGGCGTGGTTGGAAAGTCTCGATATTGAGCAAGATGGCAGCCGCATTGCTGAATGCTGGGCCGCGTTGTCAGAAGCGGCAGGCCAAAGCGATGTGGACAGCCTGAAGCGTGCGCATTTCCGCCACTTAGTAGGCGTCATTCAAGGCGACGTTGTGCCCTATGCATCCTGGTACCGCAACGGCGAGCTGATGGAAGCCGCGCTGGTCGCGCTACGCCAAGATCTCCGGGCGCTAGGCTTTGAGCGCAGCGAGCATACCCGGGACCCAGAAGACCACCTGGCGGCGATGTGCGAAGTGATGGCCATGCTCATCGCCGCGCAAAGTAGTGAACAGTTCACCTTTTTCCAACAGCACCTTACCCCCTGGGCTAGCCGCTGTTGGGATGACCTTGCAAAAGTAGACACCGCTTTCTATTCAGCGCTGGGGCAGTTGGGTAGTGCTTTTATGGAGAGCGAACAGGCACGTTTGAGCGATCAAGCGGCCTATCAACCGGTGCGCATAGTGGAGCCTGCTTCCTATGATGCCGGTGCAGCGCGCAAAGCCACACCGTGACGTGACCGTGCGCAGCGGTAAGCGAACAACAGGGCCTACGGGCCACGCATAAAAAGGGCATGAAAGAGGAGAACCCCATGCACCAGTCACATAACCCTGAGCGCCGCCGGTTTATGAAAACCGTTGGTTTAGGCACCGCCGCTGCGGGCGCAGCCGTTGCGGTAGGCCACGTCACGCTGGCACAGGCAGATGATAAAAGTCCGGTTGAGCGCGACAAGCAGGCGGTGAACTACCGCGAGACCGACCATATTCGTGCTTATTACGCCTCGCTGCGTGACTGACGGCGAACTGCCAGGAGATTTGCCATGCGTCTAACTCGCAAAACGAACACCCCCGCTACCACTGGGTTGGGTATTTCCCGTCGTCAGTTCCTAAAGCGCACGGGTGTAGCCACCGGTGGGGTGGCTGCGGCAGGCTTTATGGGCGCGCCGATGATGCAGCGCACTGAAGCGGCTGATAAAACGCCGGTGCTCGACTCCCCGGTAGAAACGAAGCGCACCATCTGCTCCCACTGCTCGGTGGGCTGCGGTGTGTATGCCGAGGTTCAAGAGGGCATCTGGACCAAGCAAGAGCCCGCCTTCGACCACCCGATCAACCGTGGCGCTCACTGTGCCAAAGGTGCGTCGCTCCGCCAGCACGGCCACTCCACTCGCCGCCTGAAGTACCCGATGAAACTGGTCGCCGGTGAATGGCAGCGCCTGAGCTGGGACGACGCCGTCAATGAGATTGGCGACAAGCTGCTGGAACTGCGCGACGCCCACGGCCCCGACAGCGTTTACTGGCTGGGGTCGGCCAAGTTCAGTAACGAGCAGGCGTACCTGATGCGCAAGCTCGCCTCCATGTGGGGCACCAACAACACCGATCACCAGGCGCGTATTTGCCACTCCACCACTGTGGCGGGCGTTGCGAATACCTGGGGTTACGGAGCGATGACCAACTCGCTCAACGATATGCATAACAGCAAATCGATGCTCTTCATTGGCTCCAACCCCAGTGAAGCCCACCCGGTGGCCATGCAGCACATTTTGATCGCCAAGGAGCGCAACAACTGCGACATCATCGTCGCGGACCCGCGCTTTACCCGCACCGCTGCTAAAGCCAACAAGTACGTGCGCATTCGCCCCGGTTCTGACGTGGCCTACATCTGGGGCTTGCTGTGGCACATCTTCGAAAACGGCTGGGAAGATAGCGAGTACATCAACCAGCGCGTGTACGGCATGGACGACGTGCGGGCCGAAGTCGCCCAGTTCCCACCCAGCGTCGTCGAAGACATTACCGGCGTGCCCGAAGCAGAGATGTTCGACGTGGCCAAGCGTCTGGCCGACAATCGTCCTGGCTGCGTGGTGTGGTGTATGGGCGGTACTCAGCACACCACCGGCAACAACAACACCCGCGCCTACTGCATCCTGGAGCTGGCACTGGGCAACATCGGCAAGTCTGGCGGCGGTGCCAACATCCTGCGTGGTCACGACAACGTACAGGGTGCCACCGATTTGGGCCTGGGGTCTGATTCACTGCCGGGCTACTACGGCTTAGCAGAAGGCGCTTGGCAGCACTGGGCCAATGTGTGGGACGTAGACTACGAGTGGCTGAAAGGCCGCTTCGACGACACCGAGTACGCCGACGGCAAGCCCATGTACTCCAGCGGTATTACCGTCTCCCGTTGGGTAGATGGCGTGCTGGAAGAGGACGAAAACATCTCCCAGCGCACCGCGCTGAAAGCGATGTTCTACTGGGGCCACGCGGTCAACTCGCAAACCCGCGGCGTTGAAATGCAAAAGGCGATGCAGAAACTGGAGATGATGGTCATCGTCGACCCTTATCCCACTGTCGCGTCCGTCATGCACGACCGCACCGACGGCGTCTACCTGCTGCCCGCTGCCACGCAGTTTGAAACCACCGGTAGTGTGACTGCCACCAACCGCTCGATTCAGTGGCGTGACCAAGTCATCGAACCGCTGTTCGAGTCCAAGCCCGACCATGAAATCATGTACCTGTTTGCCCGCAAGCTGGGCTTCGGTAATGAGCTGGTCAAGAACTATGAAATGAACGGCGACGAGCCGCTGATCGAAGATATTCTGCGTGAAATTAACAGAGGTATGTGGACCGTCGGTTACACCGGCCAAAGCCCAGAGCGCTTGAAAGAGCACCAGCAAAACTGGCACACCTTCAGTTTTGAGAACCTGCGTGCCCAGGGCGGCCCTGCCGATGGCGACTACTACGGTTTGCCGTGGCCTTGCTGGGGCACCCCGGAATTCCGTCACCCGGGCTCCCCGAACCTCTACGATACCAGCGTGCCCGTGATGGAGGGCGGCATGGGCTTCCGCGCCCGCTTTGGCATCGAGCGTAACGGCGTCAACCTGCTGGCCGAAGGCTCGGCCCCGGTAGGCGGCGACATCGACGACGGTTATCCGGAGTTCAACGACCAGTTGCTGAAAGACCTGGGCTGGTGGGATGACCTTACCCCGGAAGAGAAAGCCGCCGCAGAAGGGCAGAACTGGAAGACTGACCTCTCCGGTGGTATCCAGCGCGTCGCCATTGAGCATGGCTGTGCGCCCTACGGTAATGCCAAAGCCCGCGCCGTGGTGTGGACTTTCCCAGATGCGGTGCCGAAGCACCGCGAGCCGCTCTACACCACCCGCCGTGATTTGGTGGAGCGTTACCCCACATGGGACGACTTTGACTCCATCATGCGTCTGCCCACGCTCTATCGAACCATCCAGGAGCGCGACAACAGCGCGGACTACCCGATCATTCTGACCTCAGGTCGTTTGGTCGAGTACGAAGGCGGCGGCGAAGAAACCCGCTCCATGTCGTGGCTGGCGGAGCTGCAACAGGAAATGTTCGTCGAGATGAACCCTGCCGACGCCAACGATATCGGCGTACGTGACGGTGACGATGTCTGGGTCGAAGGCGCCGAGGGCGGCCGCGTCAAGGTGAAAGCCCTGGTCACCCCCAGGGTGGATCGCAAGGTGGCCTTCATGCCGTTCCACTTTGGCGGCATCTTCCAGGGCGAGAACCTGCATGATCGCTACCCGGAAGGCACGGCGCCCTATGTTCAGGGCGAGGCAGCCAACACGGCGACCACTTACGGCTACGACCCGGTGACACTGATGCAAGAGACCAAGTGCACCATTTGTCGTATTGAGCGCGCTTGATCGATAACGCGCGACCCGACCAGATAGCAGGCCGATGCGGCAATGTCCGCACCGGCAAGAGGAGAACACCATGGCTCAAATGAAATTTATGTGTGACGCCGAGCGCTGCATCGAGTGCAACGGCTGCGTCACCGCCTGTAAGAACGCCAACGACGTCGAGTGGGGCATCCAGCGCCGCCGAGTAGTGACTCTGAACGACGGCGAAGCGGATGAAATGTCCATTTCCGTTGCCTGTATGCACTGTGATGATGCCCCTTGTATGGCGGTTTGCCCTACCGACTGCTTCTACAAAACCGACGATGGCATCGTGCTGCACGATAAAGACCTCTGCATCGGCTGTGGTTACTGCCTATACGCCTGCCCCTTCGGCGCGCCGCAGTTCCCCCAGCAGAACGCCTTTGGCGAGCGCGGCAAGATGGACAAGTGCACCTTCTGTGCCGGTGGCCCTGCGGAAACCAAAGAAGAGGAGTACCAGAAGTACGGCTCCAACCGCATCGCGGAAGGCAAACTGCCGCTATGTGCTGAGATGTGCTCCACTAAAGCGCTACTGGCTGGTGATGCTCAAGATGTTGCCGATATCTTCCGCCAGCGCGTGGTACACCGTGGCCATAAAGATGGTGCGTGGTCGAACAATCCTCAGGCTAGCACTGACAACCTTGCCTATGATGCTGCCCGCAAAGGGTAAGGAGGCGTGTCATGACAACGTTGACCATGACAAAGGTGCCCTCACGGGCACCTAGCGGCACCGCTAGCTGGCTACAGCGTGGCTGGCGTCTATGCCTAATGCTGGTGCTGTTGGTTGCGAGTTTGGGGGTCACCCACATGGCCGTGGCGCAAGCCGACCCGGATCGCGAAATGACCACCGCCGCCCCCGGCATCACGGCGGATCAGTGGCGCCAAGTACGCAGTGGCGAGACGGGACCGAACTACCGTGACTCCCGGCACGAGAGTAACTACAACCTGATCAACGCCAGCGGCGAAACGTGGCGGATACTGCGCAATCGCTGGGTATCGCCGTTTGGCTTGATCGCCATCGGCGGCATGGCCGCGATGATTGCGCTGTTTTACTTCATCGTTGGCCGTAAATACCTGGAAGAGCCGCGCACGGGCCGCAAGCTCTTGCGCTGGTCGCTGCTAATGCGCGCGCTGCACTGGACCGTGGCGACGCTGTTCATCACGCTGGCGCTGACCGGGCTTAACCTGCTGTTAGGCAAGTTCGTGTTCCGTACGCTGTTTGGTGATGCGGTATGGGCCTGGATGATTGCGGCTTCTAAAGTGCTGCACAACTATCTGGGGCCGATTTTTGGCGTGCTGCTGGTCATCATGCTGATTAGCCTGATCAAAGAGAACATTCCCAAGAAGCACGACTGGGTATGGTTCAAAAAGGGCGGCGGTATGATTGGCAAAGGCCATGTAGATGCTGGTTTTGCCAACGGTGGCGAAAAAGCCTGGTACTGGCTGCTAGCGTCGGTAGGCATTTTGGTGGTGGCGAGTGGCTTCGTGCTCGACTTCCCCAACTTTGACCAGGGCCGCGACACCATGCAGTGGGCCAACATCATCCACGCCGTGGGCGCGCTGGGCTTGACCGCCGTCTCGCTGGGCCATATCTACATCGGCACATTAGGTACGGAAGGCGCGCTGGAAGGCATGACCACCGGCTACGTGGATGAAACCTGGGCTAAAGAACACCACAACCTGTGGTATGAAGCGGTTAAAGATCAGACCGTTAGTGAAGAGGAACTGGCCGCGCGTAAAGCGGGCGGCAGCGGTGAGCCTTCAGCAGCCAAGCCAAGCTGAGTCACGCCGTCGAGATAAGTGGACGTGAACGCCCTTCGACACCGCCTTCGGGCGGTGTCTTTTGTTATGCTGCACTCCAATGACTTTTGAAAGAGGAATCACCATGGCGACATTTGACGAACTGGATGCCACCACCCGCACTGAGCTGGAAGCCGCCGCCTTTCGGCGCTTGCTTAAGCATCTGGACGACAATAAAGATGTGCAGAACATCGACCTGATGATTCTGGCGGATTTCTGCCGTAACTGCCTCTCCAAGTGGCTGGTGACCGCCGCCGATGAGCGCGGCACCGAGCTTGAGCTGGACGCCGCCCGCGAGTACGTCTACGGCATGCCCTACAGCGAGTGGAAAGCCAATCACCAGGGTGAGGCAACGCCGGAACAGCTGGCTGCTCTTGAAGCGCGCCAAGCCAAGAAAAAGGCCAACGCCTCCCCCAACGAGCACAAGGAGTAGCGCCATGGATGCCATGGAAGCGCTGAACATTGCGGTGCTCACCGTCTCCGATACGCGGACGGAAGAGACCGACCGCTCGGGGCAGTCGCTGGTGCAGCGGCTAACTGAGGCGGGGCACCGTTTGGCGGATAAGCGGATCGTACCGGATGACGTTTACCAGATCCGTGCGGTGGTAGCGCAGTGGATTGCCGACCCCGGCGTGCAGGTGGTGCTAACCACGGGCGGCACAGGGTTTACCGGGCGCGACTCCACCCCCGAAGCGGTCTCGGTGCTGCTGGATAAACGTATCGAAGGTTTTGGTGAGCGTTTTCGCCAGCTCAGCGGCGATGAGATCGGCAGCTCCACGATCCAGAGTCGCGCATTGGGTGGCTTCGCTAACGCCACGGTGGTGTTCTGTTTGCCGGGCTCTACCGGTGCGTGCCGTACCGGCTGGGATGGCATTCTGGCCGAACAGCTCGATAGCCGCCATAAGCCCTGCAACTTTGCCAATCTGGTGATTCCCGGTCGGGGGCAGCATGGCTGAGTTACAGCCGATTGAAGCGGCGCTTGAGGCGCTGCTGGCCGATGTTGCACCGCTCTCCACCGAGCAGGTGGCGCTGGATGGCGCCGCTGGCCGCGTGCTGGCCGAACCGGTGACGGCCACGCTGGATGTGCCGCCGTTCGATAACAGCGCAATGGATGGCTACGCGCTGCGTGCTATGGATGCGGGTAAGCGGCTGCCGGTTAGCCAGCGGATTGCCGCGGGCAGTACGGCACGGCCATTGGCGGTGGGCACCTGCGCACGAATCTTTACCGGCGGGCAGATTCCGCCAGGTGCCGACTGCGTGGTGATGCAGGAGCGGGTGGCTGAGGAGAACGGCGAGGCGCTCATCCCCGTGGACGTGCCTGAAGGAGACAACGTTCGCCTGCAGGGCCGCGACGTGCGCCAAGGCGATGTGCTGCTCAATGCTGGCGAACGCTTGGAAGCCGCCGCGTTAGGGCATTTGGCGGGGCAGGGCATCACCGAGGTTCGCGTACGTCGTCGCCCCCGGGTGGCGCTGCTTTCCACAGGTGATGAGATCGTCGACCCCGGCACACCGTTAAAACCGGGTCAGCTGTATAACTCCAACCGCCCAATGCTCAAGCGGCTGCTGGAGACGTTCGGGGCCGAGGTGGTGCAGTTGGTGAGCGTGCCTGATGACTACGCCCAAACCGTGGCGCTGTTGAACCACGCCGCTGCCGAGGCCGATGTAGTGGTGAGCACCGGTGGCGTCAGCGTCGGGGAGGAGGACCACGTCAAAGCGGCGCTGGAGTCTCTTGGGCAGCTCGATATGTGGAAGCTGGCGATTCGTCCTGGCAAGCCGCTAGCGCTGGGTCGCTTGCCCCGCGACGATGGCAGTCATGCTCGGTTTGTGGGGCTGCCGGGTAACCCGGTGTCGGGGTTTGTGGGCGCGTGGCTATTTCTACGCCCACTGATGGGGGCACTACTGGGCTGCCCTGCGCTGGCGGAGCTTCCGTGCCTAACCGCCACCGCGACCTTTACCACCGACACCGGCCCGCGCCAGCACTATATGCGGGTGGCGCTGCGCTTTACGCCCGAGGGCATTGAGGCCGATGCCTTTGATGATCAAAACTCAGCGGTGCTCTCTTCCTGCATTGCGGCCGATGCGCTGGCGGTGATTGATCCGCATAGCCAGGTGGAGAAAGGTAGCCAAGTGCGCTGCTTATGGATGGTGGGTTGAACTTGCCTCGGAAGGTGGGCTTAGCCGAGCTCCGTTTAGGAGCAGAGTGAGCTGCTCCCCTTCCAGGGTGATGCCGCACAGCGCCGGATGGCGGGAGCGGGCAGCCAGCGCGTTGGGTGGCTAGGCTGATTAAGCAGTAGCGCATCGGCAGCGATGTGTCGATGATGAGTGGGCGTACTATCGATGCGTTGAATATAGCGCGCTTCTAAGGCCACACGGTGGCCGCTAGCTTGAAAGCATACGCAGGCGACATAGCTCACGGCCTAACCAAGCCCCTTTTGATAGGCGTGAAACAGGGCATCAGGGTCCAAGAGGGCCGTGGCACGCTGCTCGTCACTAGGTTGCCACAAAGCGCTGACGTAGGGGCGTAACGTGCTCTATGTGAAGAGGTACACCGCTTACTCGGTGGTTACGAACTAATCACGCGATTAATTTTGAAAAGGCACTTAATCGGTTGCTAGAAAAAAGAATGATCGAGCAACTAAATAATGGCATGGGGAATAAAACACGACGTATCCTTGGTAATACGTCCCACGTCTTCGCGAATGCCCATGCCGCAGGCGCGGTCGCCCACTACCCAACTGCCAATCAGCGCGTGCATGTCGCCAAAGCGCGGCAGTGGGTGGTACGCCTGGCGTATCCACGGGTTATCAGTGTAAGGCCCGCCCACGCTCTCTTGCTGGCCGCTGGGCGTTATCAAACTGATGTTGCTCCCTTCCCGTGAGAAAAACGGCTTGCGCACCCAGCCTGCTTCCAGCGGCGAGTGACTATCTTTTTCAAAATACGCTGGTAGCAGATTCGGGTGCCCTTCAAACTCTTCCCACAGCAGCGGCAGAATCCCTTTATTGGAGAGTACGGCTTTCCAGGGTGGCTCGAACCAGTAGGTGTTGAGTTGCGTGACCGCCTCGCCAAACGCTTCTATCGCCATCTCTTCCCACGGATAGAGCTTGAACAGGGCGGTAATCGGCTGCTCGTCCAAATCGACAAAGTGCTCGACTCCTGGGGCCACGCCAATGTCTTCGATGTAGATAAACGGTGCCTGTAAGCCTGCTTGTAGAGCGATATCCTGCAAGTAGCTGACGGTGGCGCGCTCCTCGTCGCTGCCTTTTACACAGGAGAAGTAGAGGGTGCGGTTTTCCAAGCGGTCGCCCAGATGCGCCATAGCATTAAGCAGGCGTTCTTGAATCGAGTTGTACTGGTCGGCGTGGCGGGGCAGGATGCCTTGCTCAATCGCCTGCTCCAGCCATACCCACTGGAAAAAGCCCGCTTCATAGAGCGAGGTGGGCGTATCGTAATTCAGCTCTAACAGCTTGGCGGGGCCGTTACCTGAATAGGCAAAGTCCATTCGCCCATAGAGGGGCGGTTGCCCGCTGCGCCAGGAGTGGTGGATGAGGTCCCACATATGCTCGGGGATTGCGAGGCGCTGCATTAAGGCATTGGAGTGACAGACCTTATCCACCAGCTCCATACACATCTCGTGCAGGGCTTCGGTGGGTGCTTCGATCTCTTGCTCCACCTGCTCCAGGGTGAACTGGTAGTAGGCGTCCTCTTTCCAGTAGGGTTCGCCATCAATGGTATGGAAATGAAACCCCAGCTCTTTGGCCAGGGTTTTCCATTGCGGGCGTTCAGAGACGTTGATGCGCAGCATGGTAGCTCCCAAACGGTGGTCAATACCCCAAAACGCTAGGAACCCCAAGAGGCCGATCGTGTGCCCAAACCGCGACGTGTCGTGGCTTGGCGGTTTTGCACCACCGAGCTGCGCAGGGCCTCGTTACGCTGATTGACCCGTTGCGTCGCCTGGCTGGCCGCAGCATTCCAGTTGCCCTGGTTTTGGCGGTTGCGGTAGACCGGCTCTTGATACACGCGCTCAAACGAGCGCCCTCGGCTGGTATTCGCCAGCATGTTACCGACCATATAGCCCATCATGGCAGGCATGAACCAACTGCCGCCGCCTGCGGCCTGGGCTTGCTCATCGGTGGGGGCTGCGCAGGCGCCTTCGCCGTGTTCGGCTTCGCAGGCTTCTAGGGTGTCGAAGCGGGGGACGGACGCCAACGAGGCCTCGTAGGCGTCTTCGCAGGCGCTGCGGGTGTAGACGTTGGCTGCGACGCAATCCTCTACGCTTTGAAAGCTTTGCGGCTCATCAAAGCGCACATCGGTTAAGTGCTCATCTTCTGCTGGCTGGGTACAGGCAGTTAAGCCAAAGGCGCTCGCTCCCATCATCGCAAGCGATAGGCGTGCGCTACGTTTACGACGTGGCAGGTGGGTAGGGTGAGACTGCTTTTCCATGATGGCGCTCCGTTACCAGGTCATTGAAGCCGCGTTAATTAAGCCCACGGCAATCGAGATGCTGCCCACCAGCGTGCCGTAGGCTTGATGACCTTCGGTGATGTGCTGAGACAAGCTCTCGCCCTGACGACGCAGGAACAGTTTTACACCAAAGAAGGTGGCGATCTGCACGCCGAAGGCCACCACGCCCCACAGAATGAAGTCGATATAGCTAATGGAGTGGGCCATGGCGCTGTAGAGCGGGAGGGTGAAACCCAGGATAGAGCCGCCATAAGCGGTGGCGGCCGCCGCATTGCCCGCTCGAATCAGCGCCCACTCGTGGTGAGGGGTCAGGCGGCTATAGCAGTACATGAAGGCCACCAGCAGCGCGAGCGCGCCAAGCAGGTAGGCGAAGAAAGACGGTAATCCCTGTAGGTAGTGCAACATGGCGGTGTGCATCCTTGTAGTTAATGACGTGTGGTCAATAAGCAATCGACATTGTGACATAGCTTAGCCGGAGAGCGGCAATCATCCATCGCCTTTCGTCGCGCCGCTCGGTAAGTAGTAAAAAAACCTATTTTTTGACTTTTGTTGCGACTAAAGGCTAATAGATGAAACGTGTCACCTGCTTAGAATCCCGCGATGGTTGGTATTTTTACCTAAACTCACCGTGTCGTATCGCTTGATACCGCTCTTCGTGCCCGTGTTGGGCACCGCTTTAGACGCGACCGCTTCGAAGGACTTCCCCTCATGCATGCCCTAACCCTGGCATCGTTTCTGTTTTTTACGGGCCTGGTGGCCTTTGTCACATGGCGCATCACGCGGCGTGATGACCACCGCAGCACCAGCGGCTATTTCCTGGCAGGCCGCACGCTGACCTTTCCGCTGATCGCAGCGTCCATGCTGATGACCAACCTCTCCACCGAGCAGATGGTGGGGCTGAACGGGTCCGCGTTTACCGATGGTTTGAGCGTCATGGCGTGGGAAGTGATCGCCGTGATTGCCCTGGTGGCGCTGGCGCTGTTCTTCCTGCCGCGCTTTTTGAAAAGCGGCATTGCCACGCTGCCACAGCTGCTGGCGATTCGCTTTGATACAGGCACTCAACTGATCGCTAACGTTATTTTCCTGATTGCGTACGCGGTGGTACTGCTGCCGATCATTCTCTACTCTGGCGCCATCGGCCTTCAGGGGATGCTGGATTTACAGGGCTTGACCGGCATTGGCTCCAGCACGGTGCTGCTCTGGGCGACGGTATGGGCGGTGGGTCTGATTGGCGCGGTCTACGCGCTGTTTGGCGGCCTGCGTACCGTTGCCGTTTCTGACACTTTAAACGGGGTTGGTCTGCTGATTGGCGGCTTCGTGATCGTTTACTTTGGCCTACAGGCGGTGAGCGGCGGCAGCGGCGTGATGGAAGGCTGGAGCATCTTGAAAGAGAGCGACCCCAGCAAGTTCAACTCCATGGGCGGGCCAGATCAGCAGGTACCGTTCTCGACTATCTTTACCGGCGTGCTGCTGCTTCACCTCTTCTACTGGACCACCAACCAGCAAATCATCCAGCGCACCTTTGCCGCCAAGAACCTGGCCGAAGGCCAGAAGGGCGTACTGCTCACAGGGTTTCTAAAGCTGCTAGGGCCGCTGTACCTGGTACTGCCCGGCATCATCGCCTACCACCTGTATGCCGACCAGGGTATTCGCGCTGACGAAGCGTATGGCCACCTGGTATTCAACGTGCTGCCGCCTTACCTGACCGGCTTCTTTGCCGCCGTCATGGTCGGGGCCATTCTCTCCTCGTTTAACTCTGCGCTGAACAGCACCACGACGATCTTCAGTCTGGGCATCTACAAAGGCGTGCTGAAAAAGGACGCCACGGAAGAGCAGGTGGTGAAGTCTGGTAAGGTGTTTGGCTGGACCATGGCGATTACCACCATGATTATTGCGCCGCTGCTGGCGGGTCAGGACAGCCTGTTCGGCTACCTGCAGAAGATGAACGCGATCTACTTCATCCCAATTCTTGCCGTGGTGCTGGTGGGTCTGCTGACAAAACGCGTACCGCCCATGGCCGCGAAAGTAGCGCTGGTCGGCGGCTGTTTGCTGATTGCGGCGGGCTACTTCGTGCCGCCGTTCAACAAGCTGCCCATAGTGATGCACGAGTTCCACTTCGTCGCTGCGGTGTTCGTGCTGCTAGTGGCGGTCATGCTGGTGATCGGTAAGCTGCGCCCCCGCGCAACGGACTGGGTGCAGGAAGATTCCGGCGATGTCGATCTCACCCCGTGGAAAGGCGCGGTGCCTACCGGTATCGTGCTGGTGGTGTTGGTGGTGATTATGTACGCCTCCTTTGCGGGCGGCTGATCACGCCAGTGTTGTAAATGGAATAGCCCCAACGCCCCGCATTGCGGGCGTTGGCGTTGTTGGCGATAGGCTTGGCGGCATGACAGGTGGCGTCGAAGCGTTAGAGGAGGTGTGTAGAAGCGTACTGAGCGAAATGCATTTTAAAAAGTGATGCAGCCAGTGGTGTAGCGCCCCCATCATGCTGCACTGAATTGACAACGTTGCCGGGGTATGACAAACACACATCCATTTTGTGTGAGGAATCATCGGTGGCAAACGAGCAGACTTATCAAGCGTTAGCAGTGGATACCCTTGGCCAACGGCTAGGCGGTGTGGAGGCAGTCGCCAGCCGCGTGGGTGGCAACCCCGCCGAGTGGCACATCCGTGAAGTAGGCGACGGCAACCTCAATCTGGTGTTTATCGTGACAGGCAGCACCGGCAGCGTGGTGGTCAAGCAGGCACTGCCCTATGTGCGCATGGTGGGCGAGAGCTGGCCGCTGCCGCTCTATCGCGCCCATTTCGAATATTACGCCTTAGTGCGTCAAGCCAAGCGCGCGCCCGGCGTGGCCCCCGAGGTGTACCATTTCGACAAGCCCCAGGCGCTGATCGTGATGGAGTATCTGTATCCGCACGTGATTTTGCGGCGCAAGCTGATCAGCGGCGAACGGGTAGAGAAGCTGGGCGCTACGTTGGGTGAATTCTGTGCGCGCACGGCGTTTCGCGGCTCGGAGCTTTCCATGGCGAGCCCGGACAAGAAAGCCGATGTGGGGCTGTTCTCGGGCAACGTCGCGATTCCCGCGATCACCGAGTCGCTGGTGTTCACCGACCCCTACTACGGCGCGGAGATGAACCGCCACACCCCCGAGCTCTCGCCCGTGGTGGATGAGCTGCGCCGCAACGCCCGCCTGAAGGCCAAGGTACAGCGGCTGCTGATGAAGTTCACCGCCAACACCGAGACCATGCTGCATGGCGATTTGCACTCCGGTTCCATCATGGCCACCGACACCAGCGTGCGGGTCATCGACCCTGAATTTTCTCAATACGGCCCCATGGCGTTCGACTTGGGCATGGCGGTAGCCAACTTCTTCATGGCCTACTTTAGCCAGCCCGCCCACCGTAAAGAAGGTGACCTGGAGGAGTATCAAGCGTGGATTTTAGAAGTGATCACCGATTGCTTTACCCGCTTCGATGAGGAGTTTCGCCACCTCTGGCAAACCGAACGCACCGGCATTCTGTTCCCCAGAGCGTTGTTCGAAGAGCAGGGCAACAGCGCCGACGACGCCTGCGACGCGCTGCTGGATGAGATCCGTGAAGATGCGCTGGCCTACTGCGGCATCGAAATGCACCGCCGCGTGCTGTCGCTGGCCCACAATGCCGACTTCGAAGAGATCGAAGACACTGCCCTGCGCGCCAAGCTGGAAGCACGCAACGTGCTGATGGGCCAAGTGCTAATCATGGAGCCGCAAGCTTACTGTGATCTCAATGCGCTAGTGGCTTTAGCCAAGGCATACAATCAGAAATCAGTGCTGTAAGCACTTTAGGTGGCACCTTCGGCACCGCTTTGCGGTGCTTCGCGGGTGCGCTCCGCTTACGCCGCGCTACGGGTGCCCCTCCTGGAGTTCGGCGAAGCCATGTAGCGCGGCGTAACGAATCTTGCTCGGCACGAGCAAATGAGGCACCCGCGAGGGCGGCGATAGCCGCCTTCACACGTTAAAGCTGATCCAAACGATCAAACTTCCCGGCGATGTCGCTTTCGGTCCAGTGGGGCACCCAACCTTCCACGTTGTCGAAGAAGCGCAGCGCGGTGAATTCCGGCTCGGGGCCCATATCGAACCAGTGCGGGGTGTTGGCAGGCACGCTGATCAGGTCGTTACGGGTGCAGAGCACCTGATACACCTTGTCGTCGATGTGCAGGCAGAACAGCCCCTGGCCCTTCACGAAAAAGCGCACTTCGTCTTCATGGTGGCGGTGCTCGTTTAAGAACTTCTGACGCATCGCTTCTTTGTCCGGGTGGGTGGGCACCATGTGCAGCACATCGACGGTTTGGTAGCCGCCTTTGGCTTTGACCCGGTCGATGTCCTCCTGATAAAGCGCCAGAATCTCCTCCTGAGTGGCATCGTCGGCAATCTCGCCCGGCGCTGCCCAGCGCTCAAATAGCACGCCTACCCGGTTCAGCTCAGCGGTAATTTGTTCGCCGTCCGTGGTGTCCAGCAGCGCATCATTAGGATGTTGATCGGCAAAGACTTTCAGTTGGGACATAAAGACGCTCCTAAGAGATAAGGGGTGAACGTAGCCGTTAAAGGGCAATGTCAGCAAAGCTTTCGACACAGGCGTGTGCAGTGCCTGCCTGAGTACCTTCGCGCACGAGCTGTAAGGTTTGCATACCCGCCTGCTTGGCCGCATCCAGCTCTTCGACCACATCCGACAGGAACAGTATCGACTCTGCAGGTAGATCGAGCGCCTCGACAATGCGCTGATAGGCCACGGCCTCGCGCTTATGGCCAATATGCGTGTCGAAGTAGCCGCTGAACAGCGGGGTCAAATCGCCCTCATCGCTATAGCCAAACAGCAATTTCTGCGCCTGCACCGAGCCAGACGAGTACACGTACAGCGCCTTGCCTTCCGCCTGCCACTGGCGCAGCGCTGGCGCCACATCCGCGTATAAATGACCGGTGAAGTCGCCGCGCTGGTAGCCGTCGGCCCATACCATGCCCTGCAGGGCTTTCAGCGGCGTCACTTTCTGGTCGGTGTCGATCCAGTGCAGCAGCGTGGCGATTACCGCTTCCAGCGAGGCGTCGGCGTCCTGCATGACATCACGCACGGCTTGGATCTGCTCGGCCATCGCCGGTGCCTCTGCGTTCTCGCGCAGAAAGTCAGGCAGCTTGGCGTAGGCGTAGGGAAACAGCACTTTGTGAACGAAGTTGATATCGGTGGTGGTGCCTTCGATATCGGTCACGATAGCGCGAACGGTTGGGTTGCTCATTGGGACCATCGGCTCTCTTCCAGTACACAGGCAAGTAAAAATTCAATCGCTTCCAGATGGCGGCGGCAGCTGGCAATGCTGTCGCCCACGGCGTAAATGCCGTGTCCTGCCACTAAAAAGCCCCAGGGCATCGGCCAGCCCTGGCGAACGTGCTCGGCCAGCTCCTCCATGTCCTGGGAGTTGGGCACCACCGGCAGGCGAATCGTTGCATCATGCGTCACGTTACCCGCCAACGCCTTTTGCATCTCGAAACCGCTCAGTTCGATGCCGTCGGGAAAGCGTCGCGACAGCACGGTGCTGGCCACGGTGTGGGTGTGCAGTACGCAGTGAATGCTTGGGTCTAGCCGGTACAGCGCGGCGTGTAGGTCACTTTCGGCGCTGGGTTTGCCGTTGCCTTCCAGCACACGGCCTTCCAGGTCACACAGCAGCAGATCATCCGCCTGGATACGGGTTTTATCCCGCCCGGAGGCGGTGACTAAATAGCCCGCCTCGGTACGCGCAGAAAAGTTGCCGCCGGTGGCGGGGGTCCAGCCTTGCTGCGCCGCCCAGGAGATGGCGTCCAGCAGTTCGGTGTGTAAGGTGTTCATCGGGTCAGCATCGCCTCGTCTAGTGGCAGCCATTCTATATGATAAGCTTCGCGCCTGATAAGCCGTGCCGCTGTTCTGCTTGCCCCATTATCAAGGAGCCCCTCATGGTCAATTTACAGTCACGCAGTTTACGGGTGTATGCCGACTCGCTTGAGTATCTGGACCAAACCCGGCTACCCCAGGCTGAAGAGTGGGTGCGCTGCGACTCTCCCGAGGCATGGCAGCACGCGGTTAAACACCTCGCCATTCGTGGCGCGCCATTGATTGGTTTGAGCGCCGCCTTTGTCCTGGCCCAGTACGCCGCTCGCCATCCCGAACCCGAGTGGCAAGCCGTCAGCGACCGTTTACGGGCAACGCGACCCACGGCGGTGAACCTGATGTACTGCCTGGACGCCATGGAAGCCTGCTTTGCCCAGGGCGCGGACGCTCTGGCCGAGCGTGCCCAAGCGCTGTTCGAAGAGGACCGCGCGCTGTGCCAACGCATGGCCGAGCGGGGCGCCGACCTGTTGGCCTCCGGCGACCGCGTGCTGACCCACTGCAACACCGGCGCGCTGGCCACTGCCGGAGTGGGCACCGCGATTGGGGCGTTGGCCATCGCCAAACAACGCGGCATAGATCTGCATGTCTACGTAGATGAGACCCGCCCGCTGCTCCAGGGCGGGCGTTTAACCGCGTGGGAAATGGCCGATTTAGGCATTCCCTACCAGCTAATCACCGACAGCATGGCGGCCAGCTTAATGGCGGCGGGCAAGGTGGATAAAGTGATGGTCGGGGCGGATCGCATCTGCGCCAACGGCGACTTTGCCAACAAAGTGGGCACTTACATGCTGGCGGTGGCGGCGCATTACCATCAGGTACCGTTCTACGTGGTGGCCCCTTACACCACGGTCGACCCCGCCTGCGCCACCGGCGCGGCTATTCCCATCGAGCAGCGCGATGGCGCGGAGGTGCGCGGAGCCGCAGGCGCGTTTGGCGAGGTGGTGTGGGCACCGAGCGATGCCCCGGTGTGGAACCCAGCCTTCGACGTGACGCCCGCCAAGCTAGTCACCGCCTGGATTTTGGATACTGGCGTGTTTGACTCAGCGGCGATTGCACGGGGCGAGCATCTGCAGGGCTGGCGCTAGCGGTCAGGCAGGCTCAGTTTAGAAGCGTTAGCTCATAAACGTGCCGAATGCGCTGACCGTCCCAATCATAACCGAGATGACGGCCTTGCCGCGTGGCGGAGAGTACCGGGGGTCTTAGCACTGCGGCGCACTCGCCATCGGGGTCGCGAACGCTGGGGTAAACGATGCCATCTGCCTGCTGCTCCCAAGCGTTTCTGCCCAGGGCTTGCCCGGCAGACCAGCTGTCTGGGGTGAGTAGGGGCTCTGCGTCGCGGTGGCCCCGCAAGTCAATCAGTTGCCCCATCAAATCGGAGAGATAGACGCGCTGCTGCAGCATCATGGGCGGCTCGTTGGACTCCCCCATGAAGCGCTCTGCGTGGTACAGGGTTTCTGCAATGGCGGTGGCTTCGGTGAGTGCGCAGTAGTAGGCACCAAAGGTGCCATCGCTAAACCGCGAACCGGAGGCAGGGAAATGACAAAACGCCGCCATGACGGGTGTCCATCCAGGCCCATACCGGCGGTCGCCGTCGCGCACCAGATGGATCGCGCCCATTTCTTCACGAAGCCTAGCAGAGGTCTCGCCTTCCAGTTCGTTAAGCAGGTCCCAGTCGTCAGTGTGGCTATTGACGCCTTCGAACAGATCAATCGGAGGGAAGCGCGAAGGGATAACGCGGTAGCTTGGCCGCCATGTGACGTTGCTGAGCGGGAAGTTCATACATGGCCCCCTCCACGTGCGGCATCCAAGTGCTGCCGAACGACATAGAGGTCGGAAACGTGACCACTTAACAGGCGTTCCATGGGCGTGTGACCGGCAAACAGTGGGTTGCTGTTGGCTCGTTTTAGCCAGCTATCGGCGGCCTCCTGATTGGGGAGCAGGATATGCAGCGCCTTGTAGATGCCCAGAATCAACGACATGCGCTCAAGATGGTTGGCATCCAGGCGGGCTTGCTCGGGAGTTTGCTTCCAGCGCCGGTAAGTGGAGTCGGGCACGCCGAGTAATAAGGCGGCTTCGCTCTCTTTCAGCCCCCAGCGGCGGGATATGTTGGGATACGTGCGCATGGCAGCGGCTCCCATGTCACGGCGCTTGGTAGCGGTGTTGTGCTGAATGGCCATATCGCTTTCTCCTCTCTTGAATAGAGAATACACCAAATGAGCGATTTTTAAAAAATACGATTATTTGGTGGGCGTTAACGCTTGGCAGCCATGGATGCCCGCACGCAGTGCAGAACCGGGTAATCAATACGGCCCTCCAGCGCTTCGAACACCACTTTCAGCCCTTGGTCTGGAAACTGCTCAAACGCTGCGTGAATCTGTGCCAGGGTTGCTTGGTCCAGGTTGACCACCTCTTCCAGGCTCAGTTCGCCGCCTTGAATGGCATCGCTCAAATGGCGGTAGACCGTGTTGGCGGCCAGCCCGCGCTGCTCGGCGACTTGTTCGGGGGTTAGCCCCTGGCGCAGCAGCGTGGCGGATTCCATGGCGCTATTGCCGATGTCGGTGGGCGTTTCGGGCTCATTGGGGTGCGCCAGTACCACCGCCAGAAATCCTTCGCCGTAATCGGCCAGTTTGCGCGCGCCGATGCCCGAGATGGTGCCCAGCGCCTGCAGCGTTTGCGGTTTTTGCGCTACCAGCTCGGCCAGGGTAGCGTCGTTGAAGATCACGTAGGCGGGTACGCCCTGGGCATCGGCCAGCGCTTTGCGATGCTGGCGCAGCGCTTCCCACAGTACGCCGTGGCCCTTGGCGGCAGATGCCCCTTTGGCTCCGCGTCGCGCGGGCTTGCTGGGTTTGCGCAGGGTGAGACGTTGCTCGCCGCGCAGTATGGGCCTGGCGTTGGCGGTGAGCTTGATCGCGCCATGGCCCTCCATATCCACGCTCAAATAGCCGCTGGCGATCAGCTGCCGAAAGAGTGCTTTCCACTCGCTGGCGGTGAGCTCTTTGCCAATGCCGAACGTACTCAAACCGTCGTGACCAAAGCGGCTGATACGCTCGTTGCGCTTGCCGAGCAGCACATCCACCAGATAAGTGACGCCAAAGCGCTGCTCGGTGCGGTAGACACACGACAGCGCCTTCTGCGCAGCCACCGTGGCCTCCCAGGTGTCAGGCGGGGTGAGGCAGTTATCGCAGTTTCCGCAGGGTTCGTCTAATGAATCGCCAAAGTAGTGGAGCAGCGCCTGACGGCGACAGCTAATGATCTCGCAGAGCCCTAGCATGGCGTCGAGCTTCTGCTGTTCGATGCGCTTTTGCTGGTCGGCGGCACCGGAATCCTGCTGCATCTGGCGCAGAGTGATCACGTCCTGAAGCCCGTAGGCCATCCATGCATCGGCGGGCAGCCCGTCGCGTCCGGCGCGGCCGGTTTCCTGATAGTAGGCTTCGATGCTTTTGGGCAGGTTGAGGTGTGCCACGAAACGCACGTCGGGTTTGTCGATGCCCATGCCGAAGGCAATGGTGGCGACGATCACCACGCCGTCTTCGCGCAGAAAACGGGTTTGATGCTGCTGGCGCTGCTCGGCGGGCAGCCCGGCGTGGTAGGGCAGCGCGGTCAACCCCTGGCGTGCCAGCCAAGCGGCGGTCTCCTCCACCTTGCGCCGAGAGAGGCAGTAGACGATGCCCGCTTCGCCGTCGTGGTGTTCGCGGATGAAACTCAGCAGCTGCTCTTTGGCATTGCCCTGATTTTCCGCGATATGGTAGCGAATATTGGGGCGGTCGAAACCGTTGTTGTAGAGCGCGGCTTCCTGAAGCTGCAGGTGCTCCATGATGTCGTGCCGGGTAGGCACGTCGGCGGTGGCGGTGAGCGCGATGCGCGGCACGTCGGGAAAACGCTGGTGCAGGTGGGAGAGCTGGCGATACTCGGGGCGGAAATCGTGCCCCCACTGGGAAACGCAGTGAGCTTCATCAATGGCGAACAGCGCAATGTGGGTCTGCTCCAGCAGCATCTGCATGCGCGCCGTGGCTAGCCGTTCGGGCGCGACGTAGAGAAGATCCAGCTCGCCCGCCCGCAGGCGGTTCTCCACCTCCATCGCCTCATGCATCTCAAGGCTGGAGTTCAGGTAGGCGGCGCGCACCCCGTTCTGGATCAGCGCGGCCACCTGGTCCTGCATCAGCGCGATCAGCGGCGAGACCACAATCGCGGTGCCTTCACGTAGCAGCGCAGGGATCTGATAGCACAGCGATTTACCGCCGCCGGTGGGCATCAGCACCAGCGCATCGCCTCCGGCCATCACATGCTCAATGATGGCCTGCTGCGGGCCACGAAAGCGCTCAAAGCCAAAGACTTCCCGCAGTACTTTGAGGGCTGCCGAGTCGTCGTGCATCGCTGCTCTCCTTGTCGTGTGCGTGAAGGAGAATTGTCGCACGAAAACCCGAGTGAGTTGGGCTAGCGAATCCCCGCGCGTAAAAACGACTGCACGAACTGGCGCTGGAACAGCAGAAAAGCCACCAGCAGCGGCGCAATACTCAGCAGCGTGGCAGCGCTGACGGTGGCCCAATTGACGCCGGTTTCTGGCGCGGAGAACACGCCCAATCCTACCGTCAGCGGGCGGCTCTCCACGGAGTTGGTCACCACCAGTGGCCACAGGAAGTTGTTCCAGTGGTGGCTGATCGACACCAGCCCGTAGGCCAGATAGGTGGGCTTGGCCAGCGGCACGTAGACCTTCCACAGGATTTCCAGCCAGCCACAGCCCTCGATACGGGCGGCGTCCTCCAGCTCTCGGGGGATGGTCTTGAAGGTCTGACGCAGCAGGAAAATGCCGAAGGCGCTGGCCACGTAGGGCAGGCCAATGCCGGTGATGGTATTGATCAGCCCCAGCTCGCTGGCGATACGGTAGTTTTCGACGATCAGCACTTCGGGAAACACGAACAGCTGAATCAGTACCAGCATGAACAGCAGGTTCTTGCCGGGGATCGGAAAGCGGGCAAAGGCAAAGGCGGCCAGCGTGCAGACCACGAACTGGGCCAGTACCACGCCGGTCACCAGCGCGAAGGTGTTCAGGTAGTCACGCGCAAAGGGGGCCTGGGCCCAGGCGTTCGTGAAGTTGTCCAGCGTCAAAGGCGCCAGCAGGTCGAAACGTACCATGTAGGCGGGCGGGTGAATCGCGGCCCACACCGCGTAAAGCAGCGGAAAGATCCAGATCACGGCCAGCAGCCAGGCCGCCAGGGTTTCCAGGCGGGGAAGCGCCAGGGTGCGCCGTGGCGACACCGGAAAAGAGGAGGTACTCATTGGTAGTGCGTCCTGCGGTCCAGAATCGTGAACTTCAGCGTGGCCACCACCGCCAACACCAGCAGAATGACCACGGTGATGGTGGCCGCCATGGTGCGGTCGAAGAACGAAAAGGCGTTCTCGTAGACGTAATAAAGCAGCAGGTTGGTGGCGTTATTGGGCCCGCCCTTGGTCAGAATGAACAGGTGGTCGACCACCCGCACCGCATTGATCAGCGCGTTGATCAGTACGAACAGCGTGGTGGGCATCAGCAGGGGAAACGTCACTCGCCAAAAGAAGCTCCGGCGGCTCGTGCCTTCCAGGTCAGCGGCTTCCTTGAGCTCCGGGGGGATGGCCTGTAGCGCGGCCAGGTAGAAGATCATGAAAAAGCCCGCTTCTTTCCACACCGACATGACGATGACCGACCCCAGTGCCACGCCGGGGTCGCCCAGCCAGTTCACCCCGGCAAACCCCAGGGCGCCGAGCAGCTTGTTGAATAGCCCTATCTGCGGGGCGTAGAAAAACATCCAGATATTGGCGGCGGCGATCATGGGCAGAATGGTGGGCGTGAAATAGGCCATGCGTACCAGCCCGCGCCCGGGCAGGCGGGCATTGACCAGCAGCGCCATGCCCAGTGCCAGCGCCATGGAAGTGGGAACCGTGCCCAGCGCGTACAGCAGGTTGTTGCGGGCGACTTTCCAGAACGTCGGGTCGTCCATCAGCACGCGATAGTTGTCGAGCCCGACGAAGGCGGCGGGCTCGCCGCGAAAGCCGGGCAAAAAAAGGCTGTTGATCACGGTGGTGACCGTGGGCAAGTAGGCAAAAGCTGTAAGCAGCAGCGCCGCGGGCAGAAGCAGCAGGGCGCCGTAAAGCTGCATCGTTCGATGGGCGTTCAGGTTCATGGGGCCGCCGTGATGAGAAAAAGCCGGGGCGAACCCCGGCGAGCATGGAAACGTAACCCTAGTGACACTTACTGTGCATAGCGGCGTAGCGCGGCATCGGCCTCACGCTGGGCCTGGCTCAGCGCTTCGGCAGGGCTCATTTGGCCCGTCAGCGCGGCCTGCACGGCGTTATCTAAGGCACGGCGCACGCGGCCACCCTGGTAGGTAGAGAGCTCAGCAGTGCCATGTTCGAGCTGGTCCCGGGCCACGGCGGCGGGAGCAAACTCTGCCACGTAGCGCTGCAATGCATCGGTGTCATAAGCGGCGGGGCTAACGCCCATATAGCCGGTTTCAATCGACCACGCGGCGGCACGCTCGGGGGCGGTCATCCAGCGGATGAAGGTCATCGCCGCGCGCTGCTCTTCTTCACTGGCATCTTCAAAGATATAAAAATTGCCGCCACCGGTGGGGCTGCCGCGCTGGGTCTTCATGGGCAGCATGGCGACGCCAAAATCAAAATTGGCCTCGTTGCGCACGGCGGTCAGGTTGCCCGTGGTGTGCCACATCATCGCGGTGGACTGCTCGATAAAGTTTTGGCGCAGCGTACCCCACTCGATGGTGCCATCGGGCATGGCATTGTGCTCGGTGGCCAGCGACACCCAGTACTCCAACGCTTCAACAGCGGCCGGGTCGTCAAAATAAACTTCCGTACCATCGTCGCTCATCAAGCGATGGCCGTTCTGAAAAGCGAAGGCCTGAAACATCCAGTAAGGGTAGCCGGTGGAAGGCACCATCACGCCCCACTGTTCACCGTTGGAGGCTTCCCGCACGGTGGCGGCCATTTCAGCCATCTCTTCCCAGTTCTCAGGGGGCGTTTCGGGGTCTAGGCCAGCGGCTTCAAAGGCGTCTTTGTTCCAGAACAGCACGATAGTGGAGCGCTGGAAGGGGATGCCGTAGGTTTTGCCATCCAGCTGACCGTTCTCCATCAGACCGGGGTAGAAGCTCTCCAGCCACGCTTGCTCTTCCTCGGTTTCGATGAGGTCGTCAAAGGCCACAATGGCGTTCTGCTCAATCAGTTCGTACAGGTCGATGGAGAACAGCACCGATAGCTGAGGCGTATCACCCGCTTCCATGGCGGACATGGCGCGTACTCGGGTGTCGTCGTAGTTGCCCGCGTAGATGGCTTCTACGTTGATGTCCGGGTGTTCGCTTTCAAACTCTTCCACCAAGTTGTCAACGACCTCGGTCAGTGCGCCACCTACTGAAACAGGGTAGTACATCGTCAAGTCGACACTGTTAGCGCTGGCGTGGCCGGCACCTAACAGTGCTGCGGCGATGGCTGTCATTGCAAAAGAGAACTGAGAACTCATGAGAGACTCCACAAGTGTTTGTGATGTTGTCAGGATGAGAGCGGTCAGTGTTGGAAAGAGCCCACTGCGGGCGGGCGCGGTACGCTTCGATGCGAAGCGGGTAAGGCAAGAGGCGCTAACGCTTGCTGACGCAGACCCTGTTGATCAAACAAATGGGCGCTATCTGGCGTCCAGTAGAGTTTGCAGGGCTTACCAGAGAGCGCTTGCTTACCGCTTAGACGAACGCGCACGGTGTGATTGCCAACGGCGACATGGGCAATAGTGTCGGCACCTAAGTACTCATCGCTGAGTACCTGGGCCGGAATGCCTGCCTCGGATGCTGGGCGCAGTTCGATATCTTCAGGGCGCACGCCCAACTGACCCCCGGCGGCCTCCATGGGGGCCACTGGAGTCGTGGGTTCGCCCTCAATAACGGCCCCCTGTTCACCTAGCACAAGAGGCAAAAGGTTCATGGCTGGGCTGCCAATAAAGCTGGCGGCAAAAGCGCTGGCGGGCTGGTTATAAAGCTCGTCGGGTGTGCCGTCCTGCACGATATGTCCCTGTTGCATCAAGATCACACGGTCTCCCATGCTCATGGCCTCTACTTGGTCGTGAGTGACGTAAACCACCGTCATGTTGAGTCGTGATTGCAGGGCTTTAATTTCCCTGCGCATATCGCTGCGAAGCCGCGCATCCAGATTGGACAGCGGTTCATCCATCAAACAGATGGGATGCTCGGAGATAATCGCTCGCGCCAGCGCGACCCGCTGGCGCTGGCCACCGGAAAGTTGGGCCGGTTTGCGGTTCAGGTAATCGGTGAGATCGACCAGTTCGGCGACCTTGGCGAGCCGTTCACGTTGTTCTGCCTTGGCTACCTTGCGGCTGCGCAGACCAAACACGATATTGTCGGCCACGCTTAAATGTGGAAACAGCGCATAGGACTGAAACACCATGCTCAGTCCTCGGTCGCCGGGTGGCAGGCGTGTCACATCACGCTCACCCATATGAATTTCCCCGCCGCTGGCTTCTTCCAAACCAGCGATCATGCGAAGCGTGGTGGATTTTCCACAGCCCGACGGCCCCAGTAAAATGACGAACTGCCCTGGCTGTATATCGAAGGAAAGGTCTTTCACTGCGGTGGTCGCACCCCAGTGCTTAGAAACGCTTTGAAGGCGTATTTGCGGTTGTTGTGGCATAGCACCTCCAAGATTGGCCGTGGGCTTAATAGGTCAAGCATGTGATGGAGGTGTTGCGGTTGAATGACGCTTATGTGGCAGGAGGGTGACGTGTGGGAGCGTTAACGGATGATTTTAATGCCATAACGCTGTAACCGCCGCACCACGCTGGACTGGCTGATACCCAACCGTTTGGCGATGGCATAGGTGCTGGGCAGTGTGTGACACAACGTTTGTAGCGCGTCCCGCTCTAACCGCTCTAGGTATTCTTTCAAGCTTTCGCCTGAGGCGAGCGGTGCCGCTAAAGGTGAGGCAGATACATTCGCCAAGCTGTGGGTATGCTGTTCGGTATAGGCTTGCGTTGCAGGCACTTCAATTTGATCGGTGGGGCTTGAAAGCCAGGCTCTTTCCAGCCAGTTTTCCAGCTCCCTGACATTACCCGGCCAGTCGCTGCCCATGAGCGTCGACCATACTTGATTGCCGAGAATTTTCTGCCGCCCATAGCGCTGGTTCAGCCGTTGTAAGCACGCTTCCACTAAGTCGGGAATATCCTCACGTCGTTCGCGCAAAGGTGGCAGGGTGACGGGAATGACGTTGAGGCGGTAATAAAGATCCAGGCGGAAAAGCCCCGCTTCCACCTGTTTGCCCAAGTCCTGATTGGTCGCGACCACCAAACGGAAATCGACCCGACGAGAGCGCGTATCCCCAAGGCGGGTTAGGCTGCCATCCTGAATGACCTTGAGCAGCTTGGTTTGCATTAACAGCGGCAGCTCGCCGATTTCATCCAGAAACAGCGTGCCGCCTTCGGCCTGTTCTAACAGCCCCGCTTTGCCTTGCCGGGCTGCACCGCTGAAGGCGCCGGGCTGATAGCCAAACATTTCGGACTCAAATAGATTTTCCGGGATTGCCGCGCAGTTCACCTCAATAAAGGGGCCGTCGCAGCGCTGGCTCCAGCGGTGAAGCTGTTTGGCAAACGCGGTCTTGCCGACGCCAGATTCGCCGAGCATCAGGACGTTGGCATCCGACGGCGCAACACGCTTGAGCAGCAGGGCAATTTCGCGCATCACATGGCTTCTAACCTGTAAGTTATCCAGCGCGTCATCCAGCGCTTGCTCTTCGGCATCGGGCGCGGCCTGGCTGCGCTTTAAGTGTTCGCTAAAGCGTTTTTGTAGCAGGGCGTACTCGTCCTGCAGAAGCTGTAAGTCGGTGAGGTCTCTCGAGCGGCTGATAATGCGCTCTAGCGTGCCGTTGACGAACACCGGGTAGGCTTCTGCGATGACGCGGCGGCCCGTGCCGGTGATCTGCATCAACTGGGCAGGTTGGCGGGTGCGCATCACTTCCATGGTAATGGAAGGTTTCAAAACACCGGCCGCCTGCAATTGCTGAACACTGCTTGAAAGAAGCTCTTCTCGCGATACGCCGTACACCGCCTCAGCACCGGGGCTGATATCCAAGATCTGCCCATCGCCACTGACAATGAAGAAGTGGTCGTTGGCGGTTTCTATGATGGTTTGCAGTACACGCCTGTCGATGTCGCTCATACGTCCTCCTTATCTATCGCAGCCGCTTTTATATTGTTGGATGAACGGAGTGATGCAAAGGTGACTCATTGATTCACTATTGCATCATTTTATTGGTTGATTGATTCATTTTTGCATCGATAAGCCGGTAAACCTACCTATTTATCGGCGCGGGTGACTTGGCATGGTCTGTGCAGTACCTGTGTATGAGCTAGATAAATCGCTAAAGCGCTAGGCCCGTCAGGCTGGCCATAATAAATCCAAGGAGAAAATGATGTCGGACTTTAATCAGCCGCTGGGCGGCAACACCATGCCGCGCTTTGCGGGGCCTGCCACCATGATGCGCCTGCCCACGCAAGAGAGTGCTGAAGGGCTGGATGCGGCGTTTATCGGTATACCCATGGATATCGGTACATCGAACCGCCCGGGTACGCGCCTAGGGCCACGCCAGATTCGCGATGAGTCGCGCATGTTGCGCCCTTATAACATGGCAACAGGTGCCGCGCCGTTTGAAAGCCTACAGGTGGCGGATATCGGCGATGTGCCCATCAACACCTTTCACCTGCCGAAAAGCGTCGACATCATCACCGCCTTCTATGACGACGTGCTCAAGCACGACTGCATTCCGCTAACGCTGGGCGGCGAGCACACTCTGACGCTGCCCATTTTGCGTGCCATAGCGAAAAAACACGGCCCGGTGGGGCTAATTCATATCGATGCCCATGCGGATGTGAACGAGCACATGTTTGGCGAACCCATTGCGCACGGCACGCCGTTCCGTCGTGCCCAGGAGGAAGGGTTACTCGCCCATAACAAGGTCGTGCAAATTGGCCTGCGCGGGACCGGTTATGCCCCTGAAGATTTCGACTGGTGCCGCGAGCAGGGCTTCCGTGTGGTGCAGGCTGAGGAGTGCTGGCACCGCTCGCTGGCGCCATTGATGGCGGAAGTGCGTGAGCAGATGGGCGATATCCCGGTGTATATCAGCTTTGATATCGATGGCTTAGACCCCTCCGTTGCCCCTGGCACCGGCACTGTGGAAATGGGCGGCCTGACATCCGCCCAAGGTTTGGAAATTGTGCGGGGCACCGCTGGCTTGAACATCGTCGGTGGTGACCTAGTAGAGGTATCACCACCTTATGACCCCAGCGGTAATACGGCGCTGATGGGTGCCACGCTGCTGTATGAAATGCTCTGCGTACTGCCGGGCGTCAAGCGTAACGCCTAAACCTAGCATGCACGTGTTCGTGAAAAAGCGCTGACCTAACAAGGCGCAGATGACAAAACATAAGAAGGGGAGCCGCGCTTCCCTTCAGGACGCCGCCAGCCCACCTCCAATAATCACATCCAATAGGTGAATCGTATGTCTTATTCACAAGCGAAGTCGGAAGAACCCACTTCGTCTTCATTGATCCCCCGAGCACATCTTCTAAAGTTTTTGCTGCCATCGCTGATGGGCGTACTGCTTTTTCTGGTCCCGTTTCAAGTCGGTGATTCGATCAATATCGGCATGGGGTTAATGGCCGATGGCCTGCAGTCGCTTTTGGGCGCTGCACTGCCCGCGATTGCACTATGTGTGCTGTGTCTATCCGTCATCGTGACGCTCTATGTGAAGCTCGCACAGCCTAGCTGGGCACAGCAAGGCCACTTCAAAGACATGTTCGACGTGGGGGCTATTTGGGTAGCGCTGCGGATACTCGGTGCGATCTTCGTCATCATGACGTTTTTCCAGTTCGGCCCCGAAGTTGTCACAGCGTCTTACACGGGCGGAGTGATGCTTAATGATCTGGCACCCGTGCTACTGACGTTCTTTTTCTTTGCCGCGCTGCTACTGCCTTTTCTGGTCGAGTTCGGCTTTATGGAGTTTATTGGCACCATGGTGCGTAAGCCGTTCCGGGTCATCTTTAACCTGCCGGGGCGCAGCGCGATTGATGCCACTGCGTCATGGATGGGCTCCGGTACGGTAGGCGTTTTGATTACCGCACAGCAGTACGAGCAGGGCTACTATAACGGCCGCGAGGCTTCGGTGATCGCGACCAACTTCTCCGTTGCTTCCATCGCCTTCAGCTTGCTGGTAACAAACTTTGTCGAGATCAACCACCTCTTCGTACAGTTCTATTTCACGGTAGTGGTTTCTGGGTTGATGGCAGCTGTCATCGTCTCGCGGATTCCACCGCTGTCGCGTAAATCCGATGACTATTACGAGCCGGTCGGCTGCCAGTTAAGCGAAGAGCGCACCGAAAACGTGGGCCTGTTCCGCTACAGCCTGCTGCAGGCAACCCGCCGCGCGGCTGGCGCACCAGGGCCAAAAGAGCTGGCCCGGTTGGCGCTGCTTAACGTTATCGATATCTTCCTGACGCTGCTGCCGCTGGTGTTTGCGATTGGCACCGTAGCGCTGATTTTGGCCGAGTTCACGCCGCTGTTTACCTGGCTCTCCTACCCCATGGTGCCAGTGCTGGAACTGCTGCGTATTCCCGAAGCGCAGGCGGCCGCTCCTGCCACACTCGTCGGCTTTGCCGACATGTTCTTGCCTGCCGTGCTGGCCACCAACATTGAAAGCGAGCTGACCCGCTTCGTGATTGCCTGCCTTTCCATGACGCAGTTGGTCTATATGTCGGAGATTGGTGCGCTGCTGCTCAAGTCGAAGATTCCCATCAAGTTCTGGGAGCTGGCCGTGGTATTCCTGCTGCGCACGGCGATTACGCTGCCGATCATCGCCTTTATGGCCCACACGTTTTTCTTCTAAGGGGCCTGGTATGAACGAGTCAACGACAATGACCTGCGCCGACCTGTTGATCCACCTGCTGCGCGATACGTACGGCGTGCGCGCGCTGTTCGGCATTCCCGGTGTGCACACGGTGGAGCTGTACCGTGGCCTGGAAGGCAGTGAGGTAGCGCATATCACTCCGCGCCATGAGCAGGGGGCGGGGTTTATGGCCGATGGCTATGCCCGTGCCAGCGGTCAGCCGGGGGTGTGTTTAATTATCACCGGGCCGGGGATGACCAATATTGCCACCGCCATGGGCCAAGCCCTGGCGGACTCCATCCCCATGCTGGTGATCTCCAGCGTTAATCGTCGCGATACCTTGGGCTTAGGCCAAGGGCGGTTGCACGAACTGCCCAGCCAGCAGCAGATGATCAGCGGCGTAGCGCGGTTTAGCCACACGTTGCTGGATGCCAGCACGCTACCCGAGGTGTTGGCCCGTGCCTTTGCCGTTTTCAACGGCGCGCGCCCAGGCCCGGTGCATATTGAAATCCCCATTGATCTGTTCAATGCGCCCGTCAGCGTGCCGACTAGCTGGCAAGCGCCCACGCTATACCGCGCGGCTCCCGACCCGGAAGGGCTGGCCGAGGCGGCTCGGCTACTCAAGGCGGCGAAGCTGCCTCTGGTGCTGTTGGGCGGTGGCTGTGTGTCAGCGCCGGAAGCCGCGCGAGCACTGGTAGAGCAGTTGGATGCCCCCACGGTGACAACCATCAACGCCAAGGGGCTGCTGGGTCGTGATCACCCGCTGGACTTAGGAGCTAATGCTGCACTGCCCGCCGTGAGGGCACTAGCCGCTAAGGCGGATGTGATTCTGGCAGTAGGAACCGAGTTGGGCGAAACCGACTATGACGTCGTTTTTGACGACGGCTTTCAACTCAACGGCACGCTGATTCGTATCGATCTTGATCCTGAGCAGCTGGTGCGCAATCAGCGCACCACGCTTGGCTTGGTGGGCGATGCCGGGCGCAGTTTGGAGCTTCTGATTAAGTATTTTTCGGAGACGCAGAAGCGGCAGGGCGGCGAGCGAACCGCTGCTGCTTTGAACACCTTAGATTTGGTAAACGATCCTTCGTTTAGCGATTTCGTTCCGCTCTATGAAACGCTGGCCGACCACTTACCTGACGCCATTCTAGTGGGCGACTCCACCGCCCCGGTGTATGCCGGAAATCATCTGGTCAGTCAGCCTGCGCCGCGGCGCTATTTCAATGCATCCACCGGTTACGGCACCTTGGGTTATGGGCTGCCTGCGGCATTAGGGGCGCAGCTAGCCCGGCCAGATCTACCCGTAGTAGCGCTGGTGGGAGACGGCGGGGTGATGTTTACGCTCTCGGAACTTGCCACCGCCGTGGAAGCCCGCCTGCCCGTGGTCATCGTGCTATGGCACAACGCCGGTTATGAAGAGATCCGCCGCTATATGGATGCCAACGGCGTGGCCCGCTTAGGCGTGGATATTCAAGCGCCAAACTTCCTGACTCTGGCCGAAGGTTTCGGCTGCCCCGGCATGTTGGTAGAGAGCCCCGCTGAGCTTTCCCAGGCACTCGCCAACCGCGTTCCCACCGGGCCGCTACTGATCGAAATTGACGCCGCTGCTTGGCAGCGCGCGTGCTCACTTTCTGACTAGGGTATTCCCATGCAGACACTCAATCATCAGTTCATCAACAACCAGTGGGTTGCATCGAAGGGCACCCGGTTGCTCGATGTGATGAATCCTTATCGCGAAGAGCGTATTGCTCAGGTCACCGCAGGGGATGCGGCAGATGTGGATGCTGCTGTTAAAGCTGCCCAGCAGGCTCAACCTGAATGGCAGGCGTTGGGTGGGGCCGAACGTGCCAACTACCTCGATGGATTTGCTGATGCACTAGAGTCTCGCCGAGAGGCATTGATCATACTGTCGGCCACCAATAACGGTAAGCCACTGGCGGAAGCAGGCATTGACCTAGACGATGCGATTGCCTGCTACCGCTACTACGCCAAGCAGGCCAAAGCGCTGGATGCACGGCAAGGGGAGCAGGTCAGTGTCGACATGGAAGGCGTTGAAGCGCGTACGTATCACGACCCGGTTGGGGTAGTGGGTCTGATTGCGCCGTGGAACTTCCCTTTAGTGACTAGTGCTTGGAAGCTGGCACCTGCCCTAGCGGCGGGCTGCACTGCGGTATTTAAACCTTCAGAAGTGACGCCGCTGCCTGAACAAGTGCTGGCGGAGATCGCGCTGGAAATCGGCTTGCCTGCAGGCGTGCTAAATCTGCTCAATGGTGACGGCGAGGGCATCGGTGCGCCGCTGACTAACCACTCTGGCGTGGATAAAATCTCCTTCACCGGCAGTAACCGCGTTGGCGAAGCGGTGATGCAGGCTGCCAGCGCCCGCACGGCGAGCGTGTCGCTGGAGCTAGGCGGTAAATCACCCATTATAGTGATGGAAGACGCAGAACCCGCCCAAGCCGCTGAGTGGGTGATGGCCGGTATCTACTTCAACGCCGGACAGATCTGCTCTGCCACCTCGCGTCTATTGGTACACGAAGACATAGCCGAAGCGCTTTACGCTGCGCTTGCTGAGCGGATGGATGCGCTGACGCTAGACGACCCGCTAGCCGAAGGAACCGACTTGGGCCCACTGACCAGCGTTAAGCAGCGCGATGCAGTACAGCGCTACATGGATATTGCCGATCAGGAAGGGCTCACGGTGGTACGCGATGGGAAGCACCGCACGCTGCCAGCTCAAGGCTATTTCCTAGCACCCACGCTTTACCGTGATGTGCCGGTAGAGAGCCGTTTGTGGAAAGAAGAGATCTTCGGCCCTGTACTTTGTGGTCGTAGCGTCGCAAGCGAAGCCGAAGCGATTCAGCTCGCCAATGACAGTGACTACGGCCTCGCCGCGACGGTGATCAGCGGCGACCCGGAGCGGGCCAAGCGCATTGGCCGTCAGTTGAAGGCAGGCAGTATTTGGTACAACAGCGAGCAGCTCGTGCTACCCGAAACTGCCTGGGGTGGCTTCAAGCGCAGCGGTATCGGGCGTGAGCTGGGCCCTTGGGGGCTGAGTGCGTACTTGGAAGTGAAGCATGTGGTTGGCGCTGAGTAGCCTGCGTTAACTAAGTAGAGTGGCCGCCAGTAGCGGCCACTCTACTTATGACAGATAAGTACCCGTTTTACCCATCCGCATTAATCTTCTTAACAATCGCCGCCAACGCGCTCTCCGCCTGATCATTATCAACTTGGCAAGTGCCCGCATTCAGGTGGCCGCCGCCACCGTAGCTTAGGCACAGTTCGCCCACGTTGGTGTTGCTGGAGCGGTTGAGGATCGATTTACCAATCGCCAGCACGGTGTTTTGCTGCTTGAGCCCCCACATCACGTGAATCGAGATATTGCATTCGGGGTACATGGCGTAGATCACGAAGCGGTTGGTGGCGTAGATGGTCTCTTCGTTGCGTAGATCCAGAACCACCGCATTGCCGTGCACGGTTGCGCAGCGCTCAATTTGCTCCTTTGCTAACTGCTCATGCTCACGGTAAAGCGTGGTGCGCTCATGCACATCGTCAAGGGCGAGGATTTCATCGATGGTGTGCTCGCGGCAGTAATCGATCAGCTTCATCATCAACTGATAGTTGGAGATGCGGAAGTCGCGGAAGCGGCCCAGGCCCGTGCGGGCGTCCATGATGAAGTTGAGCAGTACCCAGCCCTGCGGGTTGAGAATTTCGTCTTTGTTGAACTGGGCAGAGTCGCCTTTATCGACGGCTTCCATCATATCATCCCAGCGTGCGGGGAAGGCTTCGTGGCCGCCGTAGTACTCCCACACTACGCGGGCAGCGGAAGGGGCGTCTGCATTGATGATGTGGTTGTCGGCACGCTCAACGTTGCGCACGGTCTCGCTTAGGTGGTGGTCGAACGCTAGGTGGCAGCCGGGCACGTAGGGCAGGTTGGTGGTGATGTCGTTGGCATCAATAGCAATCTTGCCATCCTGCATGTCCTTCGGGTGAACGAAGGTGATTTCGTCAATAAGGCCTAAGTGCTTGAGCAGAGCACCGCATACCAAACCATCAAAATCGCTGCGGGTAACTAAACGAAACGTGGATGCTTGTTGGGTAGACATTTATTTTCTCGATACGGTGAACGGTGACCAAAAGATACCAGCAGTTATGTTGGGTTAAAATAAGCCTTTCTAGCCTTGCAACCTTTCTCACCAACGCTTTCGCCCTATGTACCTATTTATTATGTCAAGTTAGCCGCGGTGCGGGGCGGCATGAATCGCTGGGGCTCATGTGCCAAACGTAAACAAGATTTTGCTAATTAAAAATCGCGATTCACCTTGTTTCAGTTAATGAATTTTTTATTAAGTAGTTGAAAAATAGTGTTTATATTTATTTTTGGCATGCCCTGGTATGGCGTCTGCAGTAGTTGGGTAAGAGCGAAAGGTTAGGATGACTCGCCGCTCTTATCGATCGTGAATCTATCGTGAAGACATAACGTTGTTAAATGTTTAACGCTGAATTGAACGAAAGAGTTGCCATTAGGAGGCACGACCATGAAAAAGGAAGCTCTCAAGAAGTTAGGTATCCTGGGTGTATCATTTGGTCTGGTAGCGAGCCCGCTCGCGTTTGCGATGGAAGAGCCTGAAGAGCAGCCCGCAACGCCGCAAGAAGAGACCATGCAGGATGATCAAGGCACCTACAACTCCTACGACACCGAGCAGGAGCAGGGGTCGACTACTGAAGGCGTGACCACCGAGTACGAAGAGGAAGAGCAAGAATTTACTTACGAAGAGGAGGAGGAAGAGCAAGAGCAGTGGGAAACGGAAAAGGATGACACATCCGGCCAGTAAATCCATTTTAGCGAAAGGAAGTCCTTCCCCTCACGCTCACGGATGAGCAGCACAGTGCCCCGCCCATTGCGGGGCACTGTTGTGTTGGGTGAGTGGCAACGTTTAATAAAGCGCAATAGCACACTAGGTGAATAGGCTATGGTAAAAGCAATGTTTCCCTAACACGAACACCCTACAAGGACGTTGCTAACGTGTTTACCTGGCAAGAAGTGCCACGCCTGCCTCGTGCGGAAGGGCGTATAGATGCGATTGATCTCGCCCGTGGTATAGCGATTGGGCTGATGATTCTCAGCCATACGGTGAGTGGGCTGATTGGAATACGCAACGTGCCCGATTGGGGCATGGTGCCCGTCCATTTTCTCACTAAGTTCTCTTCTTCCCTGTTCATCCTGGTCTTCGGGATTGCGCTCACCGTGGCCTTTTTAGCGTCTACCCAAACAGAGGCGTGGCCAAAACGGCGGCTAAAACTATGGGTGCGCGCGGTTGAAGTGTGGTTTTGGTACAAGGCGTTGACGGTCGTCGAGATGCTGCCGTATTACGCCCCAGGCGATATTGTTGATGCGTTGCTTTATCAGCGCTTTGCGATTTGGGTAGAAATCCTCGGTTTTTACGCCATCGTCCTACTGTGGGTGCCGCTGGTACTTCCATTATGGGCACGTACACCGCTGTGGGGGCGGTGTGCGCTTATTATTGGCTTAACCGCGCTCTCCGCTTGGCTGCAGGGGCTGAGCTTTGGCGGTAACGACACCTTAAAAGCGCTGTTGGTAGACCATGAAGACCATTACACCTGGGGCCAGCTTAGCCGTGCGCCGTTAATTTTGGCGGGCCTGCTGATCGGTGAAGCCTTGCTGCGCTGCTATTTTGATACGGCGCTAAGGCGAAAGCTGGTGCTGGCGCTGGTGGGCGTAGGGATGTTGATGATCGCCGCGTTCTATGGCTTGGCCTTTGCCGAAGGCGATGTTTCTGCTGCGATGCTGGCGGTGGCGAATAACGACGGCAAGCACCCGCCTGGGCTGAAATTCACGCTGTACAGCGTGGGCGGAGCGCTGATTCTTTTAGGCGCTGCACTCGCTGGTGGAGCTACGGCAGCCAAGGCGCTACGGCCATTAACGATGGTAGGGAGCGACGCGCTCAAAGCGTTTATTTTCCACATTGTGATGATTTTTCTGGTGCTGCGTTTTCTGCTGGAAGGCGAAGGCATTTACACCTATCCACAGGCGCTTGGTGTGGGTGGGCTGTTAATTCTTGGAGCCGCGTTGTGGATTTGGCTAACGCGCTGGATTGCCCGTTACAAATAGCCCGCCACTCGCCGCGGTAGGAGGTAAGGTTGCGACATTTTCAACGCTGGCTAGCCGCAGTGCTGCTGTGCGCTTTATTGCCAGCCAGCGCGGCGGTATTGGCAAGTACGAACTGGTATTACGAGGTCGATAAACAGAGCCCTTGGCAAGGCGATGTAGATGCGCGAATAATCGCCATTGAAGAGGTGTTTGGCGGCGCGCTAGGTGTTTATGTTCAGAACCTTGCAACAGGCGAGGCGTACTCCTGGCAGGCAGACGCCCCCTGGTATTTGGCCTCGCTGATTAAAGTGCCCGTAGCGGCTCAGGTGCTAGCTGAGCGCCAGGCGGGCACGCTCTCCTTGGATGAACGCCTGATCCTGGCACGTAGCGACTTTGTCGATGGCGCAGGGCCGATCAACTGGCACGACCCCGGTACGCCGATCTCGGTGCGCTACCTGCTCGAGCAGATGCTCACCGTCAGCGACAACACCGCCACGGATATGCTGATTGATCGTGTGGGCTTGGATGCCGTGAACGCCCGCGCCCGCCGCATGGTGGCCGTCAGTAACGGCCAGCCGGAGCACCTTGGCCCCATCAGCAAGCTGGTGGAAGTTCGCCAAGGGGTATATGGCCAGTTACACCCCGAGGCTCGCCAACTGGGCGGGTTAGATTTTATCGCCCTGCGCCAACATCGCGTTAATCAGCGCTCGGCCGCCCTTGCTCGCACGCTGGGAGTGAGCGAAGAAATCTTCGAACAGCCCGACTATGACCACGCTTTTGATGCCTACGAATCCACCGGTGAAAATGTGGGCACACTGCGCGCCTATGGCGACCTGCTGGCCAGCCTGCATCACGGTGGTATGGAGGATGTGAATGCAGAACAGCGCCAAACGCTGCTGGCGATCATGCAGCGGACCCAGTCCGGCGAGCGGCGCTTGAAACAAGGCATGGGCAGCGAATTCACCTTTGCGCACAAAACAGGCACACAGCACCGGCGAAGCTGCGATGCCGGTATTGCATCGCGTGCCTCTCAAGCGGGTGACGCCGCCAATGGCCCCTGGGTCATCGTGGCCTGTGCTCGTGGGCCGCTCTCGGTGCAGGCCCATGAACGTGCCCTGGCGAGTGTGGGCGAAGCGCTGCGTTATAGCGGTGCCTTGGGTCACGACTAGCAGCGAGCGTGATAAACTGGCCTACCGTATTGGGTTTTTTATTAAGGAGTTCGTTATGGCACGTGCCAGCGCCCGTCATATTTTGGTAAGCAGTGAAGAGCAGTGCAACGCACTGAAACAAGAGATCGAAAACGGCCGTGACTTCGCGGACGTGGCCAAGCAGCACTCCAGCTGCCCTTCTGGCCGTCAGGGCGGCGACCTGGGCAGCTTTGGCCCTGGCCAAATGGTGCCGGAATTCGACAAAGTCGTCTTCAGCGGTGAACTCAACAAAGTTCACGGGCCGGTACAGACTCAGTTTGGCTATCACTTGCTCGAAATCACCAGCCGCACTTAATACCTTTTAAAGGCCGTCATGCATCGCGGCAGCCATGTCGCGGTGCCATTGGCATCGCGCTGCGCTGGTTCTGCGCTGTCCCGCGATGTAAGGAGTACGCCTTGAACGACCCCATCATTACCATCGATGGCCTGAATAAAACCTACGACGGTGGCTTTCAGGCGCTCACCCGTGTGGATTTAACCATCCAGCGCGGCGAAATTTTTGCTCTGCTCGGCCCGAACGGGGCGGGTAAAACTACCTTGATCAGCTTGGTATGTGGCTTGGTCAATCCCAGCGAAGGTCATGTCATTGTCGACGGCTTCGACAGCGTGCGCGATTACCGCCAAGCCCGCGAGCGGATTGGCCTTGTGCCGCAAGAGCTCACCAATGAGGCGTTCGAAACGGTCTGGAACACGGTGAGCTTTAGCCGTGGCCTGTTTGGTAAATCCCCCAACCCTGCCCATATCGAAAAAGTGCTTAAGTCGCTCTCGCTGTGGGATAAACGCCACAATCGCCTGATGACCCTCTCCGGCGGTATGAAGCGGCGGGTGCTGATTGCCAAGGCGCTCTCCCACGAGCCACGCATTCTGTTTTTGGATGAGCCGACCGCCGGGGTGGACGTCGAGCTGCGGCGTGATATGTGGAACGTGGTGCGCGGGCTGCGGGACGATGGGGTGACGATCATTCTCACCACCCACTACATTGAAGAAGCCGAAGAGATGGCCGACCGCATAGGCGTCATCAATCGCGGCGAAATCGTGCTGGTGGAAGAGAAAGCCGCGCTCATGAAAAAGCTGGGCAGCAAGCAGCTCACCCTGCAGCTCCACAGCCCGCTGGCAGAATTGCCGCCTGCGCTGGCGCAGGAAGAACTCAGCTTGGCCGCCGATGGCTATGAGCTGGTGTACACCTACGATGGCCGCCAGGAAGAGGAGGGGCGAGGGATCTCTACCCTGTTAACGCAGCTAGAGCAGGCGGGCATCAGCTTTAAAGATCTACACACCCGGCAGAGTTCGCTGGAAGATATCTTCGTGGACCTGGTGAAGGAGCGCTCATGAACCTCTATCCCGTTCGTGCGATTTACATGGCGGAGATGGCCCGCACTCGCCGCACGCTGCTGCAGAGCATTGTCTCGCCGGTGATCTCTACCTCGCTCTACTTTGTGGTGTTTGGCGCGGCGATTGGTTCGCGGATTACCGAAATTGGCGGGGTGAGCTACGGCGCGTTTATCGTCCCTGGTTTGATTATGCTGATGCTGCTGACCCAGAGCGTCTCGAACGCCTCGTTTGGCATCTTTTTTCCCAAATTCTCCGGCAGCATCTATGAGATTTTGTCGGCACCGATCTCCTATTTGGAGATTGTCGTGGGCTACGTAGGGGCGGCGGCCTCGAAATCGATACTGCTGGGGCTGATCATTCTCGGCACGTCCAGCTTCTTTGTGCCGCTTGAGATCGCCCACCCGTTCTGGATGCTGACGTTTCTGGTGCTGACCGCCGTCACCTTCAGCCTGCTGGGCTTTATCATCGGCATCTGGGCGGATGGCTTCGACAAGCTGCAGCTTGTACCGCTGCTGGTGATTACCCCGCTCACGTTCTTAGGCGGCAGCTTCTATTCCATCGATATGCTGCCCCCGTTTTGGCAGAGCGTGACCCTGGCGAATCCGGTGGTGTACCTCGTCAGCGGTTTCCGCTGGAGCTTCTACGGCATTAGCGATGTCAGCTTAGGAGCTAGCGTGGCGATGATTTTGCTGTTTTTGGCGGCAAGCCTTGCCACCATTGCCTGGATTTTCCGCACCGGCTACCGCTTGAAGCCCTGATGCTGAAGTGACCTCTTCGACGTTTTTATAAAGGTAACGCCTGTTTATGCCGCTACTGCAAAGTACTGTCTACCGCCTTGAGCCATCCCTCGACGGCGAGCGCTTAAGTGTGACGGCCCCGCCTGCCGAGGCCGCTGCCGCCAGCGACGACACGGTGATGGCCAGCCTAGTGAATGCGCTAAACGACACCTACAACACCAAAGCGAAGGGCTGGGGGCGCTTTGCCGAGCAGGGCGAGCAGGCCGGGCCGCTGGTGGCGTGGCTTTCGGCGTATCAAGCCGACGAGCAAACCTTTGCCCAACTGGCGAACGCGATGGCCGAGCGGCTGGCCCAAACGCTGCAGGGGCAGCTCTCCGTTGGTGGTTACTTGGTCATTGCCCATCTACGTCAGGGCGATACGGAAACGCTGCTGATGGCCCTCATTCACCAGCGGGAAGGTATCGGCTTTAACGACGCGCACCAAGCGGTGCCTGCCGCCCAACTGAACACGAGCCAACTCACCCTGGCAGCCCGCATCAACCTGACCCAGTGGCAGAGCGGTGTGGAAAGCACGCAGTACGTCTCGTTTCTAAAAGACCGGGGCGGTAAAAAGCTCGCCGATGGCGTAGCGGCGCTGCTGGGCATGGAAGAGGGCATCGATGCCCCCGCCGAAACCCGCACGCTGCTGAAAGCCTTTAGCGACTACGTCGAAAAAGAGGACCTGGACGACGACGCCAGCCGGGAAAAAACCGATACTTTGGTTGATTACGCCAACGAGCAGCTGCGCCGAGGCGAACCCATGACGCTGGAAGAGCTCTCCGAGCTAGTGGATGAGAAGCAGCCCAAGGCGTTTTACGACCATATTCGCAACGCCGACTACGGCCTTTCGCCGGAAATCCCGCCGGACAAACGCACTATCAGCCAGTTTCGCCGCTTCACCGGGCGCTCTGGAGGCGTCTCGATCAGCTTTGATTCACACCTGCTGGGTTCCAGCATTGAGTATGACGAAACCCAGGACCGGCTGATCATCAAGCAAGTGCCCAAACAGCTCAAAGAGCAGCTTGCCAAGCGGAAAGAGTGACAAGGTTAAAAGGGCTTGAACAGGCAGCGTAAAGCTTGGGTGGCGAACGGCTCCAGGGGCTAACCTATAGAGGCCAAGCGATTAACCAAGCAGCGATGTTCAACAGGCCTGAGCTAAACAGATCGACGCGAAACATACCTACTTTAAACAGAGCTCAATGGCAAAGGAGCGCCGCAGTGCCCATGAAAGAAACGCAGGATGCGACGAATTTAACCGAACTGATCCACACCATGGAACGGATGGAGCGGGAAAACGCGCAGGTTAGCGTGGATGATGTGGTGCATGCGGTAGGGCGGCGCTCGTTTGGGCCGCTGCTTCTATTGGCAGGCTTGATAACGCTGGCGCCGATTATTGGTGATATCCCCGGCATGCCAACGCTGATGGCGGTGTTAGTGCTGCTGACCTCTTCACAGCTGCTGGTAGGGCGGGAAACGTTCTGGCTGCCTAAATGGCTGCTTAATCGTTCTTTATCACGGCAGAAGTTTGATAAAGCGCTGCACTACATGAAAAAGCCCGCCAAATGGGTCGATGGCTTGCTGGGCGTGCGCTTGGCTTGGATGACTGGCTACATCGGTATTCGGGTGACGGCCTTCGCTTGCCTGCTGGTGGCGTTAGCGATGCCACCCATGGAGTTCATCCCTTTCAGTGCCAATGGCGCTGGATTGGCACTCACGCTGTTTGGGCTGGGGCTGGTGGCCAGGGATGGCCTGATGCTGGCGTTGGGATTCTTGCTTACCGGCGTGACCTTCACGGTAGTAGTGATGAGTCTCATCTAATGCTTTACTAGGTTTTTCGCGCTGATTGATAAGGCAAGCCGCGATAGGGGGGGCTGATTACGCAAAACAAAACAAAGCCTGCTAGGCTGGAAGGGTCAGCTCAAGGGTGAGCAACCATCTGCTTTCTCGAAAACGCAACAAGCAAGGAGCACCGTTATGCGTAATATTATCTATATCGTGGGTTTGATCGTGGTAGTGCTGTTTATTCTTTCCATGCTGGGCCTACGCTAAGCGCTACGCTGCTGTACCACTCACTCTATCCCCCTGGCCTGTGCTGCCAAGCGCCCGCTCCTGTCTAGCGGGCGCTTGGCTAACGCGTTAGGCGCAGTCTGCGGCTCCCTGCCCAAACATATCAAACATCAGCTCGCGGCCCATGGCTGTTAACACAAAACGGCCATAGTCATTAAAAGTGGCGGCATCACTCTCTTCCAACACTTGCTGGCAAAGCGCCCAACGGGGGTGCTGATGGCTCAGAGAGATCAACTCCTGGTGCGATAAACCACGCTGTATCAGGGTGATGGTTTCAAGCACATGGCCGCTCTCATAAAGCAGTTCCGCTACGCTAGAAAGGCAGTGGCGCAAGCTGCGCTGTACGTGGAAGGAAGCAGTGGTCGCGGGGGATAATGCTTCAGCGGGCATGGTAGGTTGCTCCTGCAATCGCAGCAAAATGGGTGTGCTGCAGTGCATTATAAAGCAGTAGGAGTGTTAGACCAAGGTCTATGTATTGGGCTGAGTTTTGCGTGTCATCTGAATTACAAAAAAGGTGTGATAGGCTTGCGGCACTCCTTTTTAGAGCTGGTTGATTATGCAGATTAGTGTCTTTGGTACCGGATATGTAGGGCTCGTGGCAGGTGCGTGTTTGGCGGATGTGGGTCATCAGGTCATCTGCATGGATATTGATGCTAACCGCATCGCACAGCTTAGCCGTGGTGAGATCCCTATTTTCGAGCCAGGCCTGAGCCAGCTGGTTACCCATAACGTCGCCGCCGGACGCCTGCGGTTTACCACAGATGCCGCCCACGCGGTCACCGAAAGCGACACGCTGTTTATCGCGGTGGGCACCCCGCCAGACGAAGGTGGCAGCGCCGACCTGCAGTACGTATTAAGCGTCGCGGAAAGTATCGGCCAGCACATGCAGGGCTATAAGCTGGTGGTGGATAAATCGACGGTGCCGGTAGGCACCGCCGAGCGTGTGAGCGACACCATCAGCCGCGTGCTACAGCAACGTAAGGTTGAACACCCTTTCGATGTGTGCTCCAACCCTGAGTTTATGAAAGAAGGCGCTGCCATTGACGACTTCACCCGCGGCGCCCGCATTATCGTAGGCACCGAGAGCGAGCGGGTAAAAGAGCGCATGAAAGCCTGCTACGCTCCCTATAACCGCAACCACGACAAGCTCATGTTTATGAGCGTGCGAGCGGCAGAACTGACGAAATATGCTGCCAACGCCATGCTGGCGACCAAAATCAGCTTTATGAACGAAATGGCGAATTTAGCGGAGCGCTTAGAGGTTGATATTGAAGACGTACGGCGGGGCATAGGGAGCGACCCGCGTATTGGCTATCACTTTATTTACCCTGGTTGTGGTTATGGCGGCTCCTGTTTTCCTAAAGATGTGCACGCCCTTGAGCAAGCTGCTTTGCAATTAGGTTACACGCCGGAATTATTAAAAGCCGTAGAAGCCGTTAATCAGCGCCAAAAACAAACGCTTTACACAAAACTGCAAGAGAGCCTCGGTAACTTAGAGGGGAAAGTGATTGCTATTTGGGGGCTAGCATTTAAGCCCGGCACCGATGATATGCGCGAAGCGCCCAGCCGAGCACTGATGGAAGCCCTGTGGGCAGCAGGCGCAAAGGTGCAAGCGTTCGACCCGGAAGCGATGGGTGAGTGCCGAAGGCTTTATGGCGAGCGTGACGACCTGATGCTCGCAGGCGATCGCATACAGGCAGTAAAAGGTGCAGATGCACTGGTTATTTGCACAGAGTGGAAAGAATTTCGCACCGTTGACTTCACTTGGTTAGCAAGCCAGCTAAACAATAAACTAGTAGTAGATGGGCGTAATTTATACGCACCCAGCGCGTTGAGTGAGGCGGGTGTTTGCTATGTGGGTGTCGGTAGAAAGTCTTAATAAACAGAAGTTTATAGCTTTGGTTTGCTGTCTCTGGTAAATGAGTAAGCCCAAGGCTAATAAATTTGTTAAAGTTAATAGGCTCAATGCCGAATAAATAACTAATTAGCTAACTTGAATAATGGCTGCCGCAAAATCGGTAAGACGGCCGCACAACGCGAAAAAGGGACGGTACGCATGGCTTCCATTTCATCACTTGGTATCGGTTCAGGGCTGGACCTCAACGGCTTGCTAGATCAGTTGCAAGAAGCCGAACGCGGCAAGCTGGAACCCATCGAGCAGCAACTGGAAACCCAGCAAACCAAAATCTCTGCCTATGGGCAGCTACAAACGGCCCTTTCTGCCTTTCAGGACGCAGCGGATGCTCTCAACGACAGCACACTGTATGAGAGCCTCTCGACCAACGTTAGCGGTGAAGCATTCACTGCCACGGCCAATGGCGAAGCGCAGCCCGGTAGCTATAACGTATCCGTCACTCAGTTAGCCACATCGGGCACCCTGGCAACCGCAGGCGTGCCGGATTCAACCACCGCCCTGACCACAGAAGCGACCACGCTGACACTCAATTTTGCAGGCGCTGATCAAGCTGACGTTGTGGTGGACATTGCTGCCAACAGCTCGCTTGAAGAAGTGCGTGATGCCATTAATGCGAAAGAAGATAGTGGTGTCTCTGCCTCTATCATTTTCGACGGTGACAATTACCGGCTAGCACTCAACTCTACGCAAACCGGTGAAGACGCGTCTATCTCAGGCATAACGCTAGGGGCGGCATTTGGCGGGCAGTTGGAATCAGAGTTTACGCAAGCAGGCCAAGATGCGGTTCTTAATGTCAACGGTGTGGCCATTACCAGCCCTACTAACCAAGTAGAGGGTGCAATTCAAGGCGTCACGCTGAACCTTCAAGCAGAAGGGGATAGCACCGTTTCAGTAGAGCAAAACACCCTAGCAGTGCGCGAAGCGGTGACGGGCTTTGTAGATGCCTACAACGACCTAAAAGGCACCATTGGCGAACTCACCAGCTTTAATGCGGAAACCGGCGCTGCTGGGGAGCTGCTGGGCGACAGCGCGGTACGCACGGTGGAGTCGCGTTTACGCAGCGTGTTGGGTGGAGGTATCGAAGGCCAGTTCTCGATGCTAACGGATATCGGTATTTCGCTGCAGCGAGACGGCACGCTGGAAATCGATAGCGGCAAGCTAGACGACGCCATTGCCAATAATCAGGGTGCGCTCTCCGCCTTTTTTGCAGGCGCTGCCGATAACGAAGGTATGGCAGGCCAAGTGAACCAAACCATCGAGCAGTTGCTAGGCACTAATGGTACGGTATCCGGCGCGATTTCTGGTGCTGAAAACCGCGTTGAGTCGCTGGGCGAGCGTTACACGCGCATGGAGCAATCCATCGAGCAGACCATTTCTCGCTACCGCACTCAGTTTGGCCAGTTGGATAGCATGATTGCCCAAATGAACCAAACCAGCAGCTACCTCACCCAGCAGTTTGATGCGTTAGGTGCACAGCTAGGCCGAAAATAATACCAACTTTGTTTAGCTGTCTCCAAAGCGCCTGCGATAAGCAGGCGTTTTTATTGGGGTAATGGGGTATTCGGAGTTAGGTGATAAAAAAGACCTAAAGTTAGCCGTTGTTCCGTCGATAAGAATGCTATTAAATCCAGTCGAAACGCCACCGCTGGCGCAATGTATCAATAATTGTGGGTTTAGCCTTTTGCATCGAGGAACATCTGCATGGCGACAATAACCTCTCTAGGCGTCGGCTCTGGCCTGGACCTCACCGGCTTGTTGGATCAGCTTCAAGAAGCGGAGCGGGGCAAGCTCGCGCCTATCACGCTGCAGAAAAAACAGCAGCAGGCGAAAATTTCTGCCTACGGGCAGCTGCAAACATCGCTAAACAGCTTTCAAGATGCTGTAGCGAAACTCAACGACCCGAAGCTCTACCAAAGCCTTTCCGCGAACGTGCGTGGCGATGCCATTAAAGCCACTACCTCCGCCAGTGCCTTGCCCGGTAGCTACCGGGTAGAGGTATCTCAGTTGGCCACCTCTGGCACCCTGGCATCTAACCGCATCACGGGTGAAAAAAACGCCGCGCTAGACCTACAAGGGGCCACGGCCATACGGCTCAATTTTGGCGGCGCGGATTCGGTCGATATTGCCATTGCCCCCAACAGCAGCCTGGAAGCCATTCGTAACGCCATTAACGCCCACAAGGATGCCGGTGTTAACGCCACCATCATCAACGATGGGGAAGGCTACCGCCTGGCGCTCAGCTCCAAGGCTACAGGTGCGGATGCTTCGATTGAAGGCTTCAGCTTTGTAGATACCAGCCAGGACCCCGCGGCAACGGTAGCAGGGCCCTTTAGCGAAGATGCCGCCACCAAGCGTTCTGGCGAAAATGCCGCGCTCACGGTCAATGGCATTGCCATCAGCAGTGCCAAAAACCAGATTGAAGGGGCCATTCAAGGGGTTACGCTCAACCTGGCCGAGTTGAGTATTGCCGAAGGTGAAACGGCCACCAGTACCATTACCGTCGAACGAGACACCCTCAAGCAGCGCGAAGCCATCAACGACTTCGTGAAAGCGTTCAACGACCTGAAAGGCACCATTGCCAAACTCACCAGCTTTACAGGCGACAGCGAAACCGCAGGCGAGCTGGTCGGCGACAGCACCGTGCGCACCATTGAAAGCCGCTTACGCAACGTGTTGACCGGTGGCGTGGAAGGTGGCGAGCTAGGCACCCTGAACCAGCTAGGCATTACCCTGCAGCGCGACGGTAAGCTGGCAGTGGATGACGACAAGCTATCCGACCTGGTGGCCAATAACCCCCAGGCGCTGAGCGACTTCTTCGCGGGTGATAAAAAAGAGAACGGCCTGGCAGGCAAGCTGTCCACCACGATTGACCAAATGCTCAGCAACAATGGCGTGGTCAAGCTGGCCATTAGCGGCGCTGAAAACCGGGTGAAAAGCCTAGATGAGCGTTTTGAGCGTATGGAAGTGACCATCGAGCGCACCATGAGCCGCTACCGCTCTCAGTTCGGGCAGTTGGACAGTATGATTGCGCAAATGAACAGCATGAGTAGTTACCTCACCCAACAGTTTGATGCACTAAATGCCCAGCTAGGGCGCAAGAGGTAGCCGCTAAAAATCGCCCGCTAGCCCCCATTTCAAGGGGGCTTTTTCACTTCTGAGCCAGGGTGAAGGTGGAAAGAGCCAGGGTAGGTGGTGAAGTTGGTGACTGCTGTGGGAGGCAGCTAGTTGCCAAACATTACATAATTTTTTACTACTCACCCTAAAGGTTCTCCCCATCAGGCCGTTAATCAATATAACGGCGCTCCATGTCGCCGAACAGCGGGCCTTCCGGCCAGTTCGCACGCAAGGAGTATCACCATGTCAGTGATCAACACCAACCTCACCTCGCTAGTTAGCCAGCAAAGCATCGGCCGATCCAGTACATTGCTGGCCACCAGTATGGAGAGGCTGGCTTCTGGGCTGCGTGTTAACAGCGCTAAGGATGACGCTGCAGGCTTAGCCATTGGCAATCGTATGCAGGCTCAAACAACCGGCCTGAATCAAGCTGCACGTAATGCCAATGATGGTATCTCGTTGTCGCAAACAGCACAGGGCGTTTTGGATAGCGTTAATGAAAAACTGCAGCGTATTCGCGAGTTGGCTGTGCAAGCACTCAACGGTACGGTATCTACTCGTGATGGCGACGTCATTCAGGCTGAGATCAACTTTAACCTGCAAGAAATAGATCGCCTTGCGGAAACGGCGCGCTACAACGGCATTCCGTTAATGAACGGGCAAGCGGGCAATATTGGCCTTCAAGTCGGCGCTAATGATGCCGACCAGCTTGGAATCGATCTAAGCCCGCCAGGGTTTAGTGTGGAAGCCCTAGGTTTGGAGGGGCTGAACATCGCGGGCATTGATGGAGAAGTGACAGAGCGCAATACGCTACGCGGCGTTGCGCGGGATATTCCACTCTATGACCCAGCTACCACCCTAAGTTTTGAACCCGGTACCGAGCAACCGCTCTACTATTCCAATAGCTTTGGCTACTACACCAGCGATGGCAGCGGTGGTTTTTCACAAGTATCGGTAACCGCCACGCACACCACGGAAACTGATAGCAGCGAGGTATCTATCAACACACCTCGGCCTATCTTTGCTGGGGGGCTGGCGACCCAGGCTGAGACTTTACCCGATCTGCCAGCCGGACAACGGCTGATCCAACAAAACGACACCTACTACCTTGAAGAAAGGTTGGCAGATGGCAGCTTAAGCTACCGAGAGGCGGGGTTCTCCCTTAGCTATGAAGAAACCATGGAAATGGGTACGTTGCCTGACGGAACAATGGGATTAATACGTACTTATCCAGTGGAGGCGGCTTTACAGCCTTCAGCCACTATAGAAACGGGTGCCTATACGGATATCAGCGATGCGTTCACTTTTGACGGTGAAAGCTATAGCTTGGCTGGTGCTGAAAACACTACCTTTTTATCCGCAGTGGGTACTGAGTTAACGGCTGGAGTACTCACTCAAGATAGTAGTGGTGAGCTGTATATTCGCGCGGATATAAGTGGAGAAGAACGTTTTTTTCAGTTGGATAGCGTAACTGCCAACAACCGGTTGGTATTCGCAGCCGAAACTAGCCCCATTGTGCCTGACGCGGGTGATAGCTTCCCCCAGGTCATTGGTGACTTTACGTTTAATAGCACCCCATACGCGACCAGTGGAGTATCGCTACAGTTTTCAGACCCTAGTGGCGTGTTAGTCAATGATCAAAACGGTGATTTCTTTGTAAGAACCGGAAGCTCTGCTGTTGACTATGAGTATTTTGAGCTTGTCACAGTGACCCCGGAAAAAGACCTAGTTCTGCAAGCAGATGCTCAAGCGTTTGTAGGAAGTAATTTCTCTGAACAGCCGACGCTAAATGATCCCGAAGTGCCAGCCGCGGATTTTTCTGCGTTGTCTCCGGCAACGGATATTACCTTTAATGGCAATTTAGCAGGGTTGAGTAACCTTGCGGTGGTGCAGCGTGCAGATGATGGTCAGTGGATGATTCGTGGTGAGCAAGCAGACGGTAGTCAAGCGTATTTTGAAGCTGACTTAGAGCTGGTGTTAGATTCTCAAGGGGATGCCATCAGCGCCGTTGCAACCGCTACCCAAACAGTAGCAGACGTGCTGGGCATGGCGAGCCAGGAACGTGAGAGTGTGAGTGGTTATTCTCAAATTACGATTGACCCTCGTAATGTCAGTGTTCAGTACACGGATGCCCAGGGGCAGCAGTTTGAAGATGTACTGCGTCAGGGTGAAGACGGTGCTTATTACTTTAGTTTGCCGGGTGAGAGCGCAGTCATCGGAGGATATAAAACAGCCACGCTGGTTGATTTAGAAGGCACCAGTGAAGTAGTGCTGAGGACGTCGAATGGAAGCGGCGAAGTTCTCGTTTACTACCCCAGTAATGTGAGTCGTGGCACTAATTTCAGCATTGTTGCCCTGACCGATGCGGATGGCTTTGATGACGATGGTATTCCCCATACGCGCTTACAAATTCGCGAAAACGGCGACGATTTCAGGCTGCGGGTGCCGCGTAATCCACTGGCCGCGTTAGATAAAGCCATTGGTATGGTAGATGCAAAGCGAAGCTATCTTGGCGCAACGGAAAACCGTCTGGCTTCTGTGATCGAGAGCAATCAGCTCACTGCTACCAACTTGGCGGCTGCCCAGTCTCGCATTATGGACGCTGACTATGCGGTCGAAGTGGCTAATATGACCCGCGCACAAATTTTGCAGCAGGCCGGTACGTCTGTCCTGGCACAGGCCAACCAGATTCCGCAGAACGTGCTGTCTCTGCTGGGTTAATGGGTTAGCTTTTAAGCTGATTGATCGATATATAACGGGGCCGAAAGGCCCCGTTTTTAATGAGAAAATAATATGAACATCCAGGATACCTATTGTCATTTGAAGAATAATGTTTTGGTTAATAATCAGGAAAATTGGAATCGACATCCCGATACCTGTAATTGGGCACGCATAGAAAAAGAGGTCTTGGCGGGTATGAGTACGATAGAGGAAGAGCTTAAAAGGCGTGGCTTGCCGAGGCCAGTGTGCTAATTCTGATAAATTTTTTGTTAGCTGAGTGAAGTGAGTGCGTTGTGAGGTGTGCAGTGTATCAAAAAAGCTATGTTGTTTTATCCGGAAATTATAAAAGAAAAGTGGTGATTAAAGTTTTTGGCAATGTTGGTGGGCCGATAAATTTATCAGATTGGCTGGTTGATAAGAGAATTAGTGGAATAAGGCCGATTGATATAACTAGCCAATGCCTTGTCAAGCGTGGGTGCCTAGTTTTTTTAGAGCCTCTTGATAATGGTGACTCTATACCTGAATCCGTGAGACCGGCCCCCGGAAGCACTTCTAACCCACTGACCTGCATGGCAATATAGCCATTATCGCCATTCACCCAGACAGTGCCATGCCCAACATAAAGTTCCGCGCCAGTTGCCGCACCCTCACCAGCCACGCCGGGCTGTCCATCATCGGGCAATGCTTCGAGATCGCTGGCGTCGACAGCATCGACAGCCGCTTCCCCACCACGCTGGGCATGCGCACCAGTGACGTGATCAAGAGCTACCTGGGCCTGCTGTGTCTGGGCATGAGCGACTATGACGCTGTCGAGAACTTCCGCCGCGACAAGCCCTTCCAACAACTGCTGACCCTGCAGAAGGTGCCGAGCG
>NZ_FODB01000075.1 GCF_900110265.1 Vreelandella aquamarina
GACCCACGCCACCCTGATCGACAGAGCAAACAGCCGGAGGCCACCGTTCATGCGCATTGAGGACATGAGCATCGACCAGTTGCTGGAATTGAATCAATACGTCTGCCGGCGCATCGACGAACTGAGGGATCAGGAAAATCTGCAGGCACTGAGTCAGTTGCGGGTGGGCCTGAAAGTAACCTTCGAGGGCCGGGAAGGCCCGGTGCTGGGGATCGTCACCAAGATCAACCGCAAGAGTGTGATTGTTCTGGCCGAGGACGGCACCAAACAGTACAAGGTCTCGCCGGAGTTATTAAGGCCTCTGCGTGACGTGAAGTAGGTCAACTACGTCGTGGAATGAACGCTTACTGCCATGTTGCCAGCGAAGGCCGCTGCCATCCACACCCAGCCATGCAGGCTGCCGGAAGCAATGCCGCTAAAGTAAGCGCCAATGTTGCAGCCAAAGGCCAAGCGAGCCCCGTAGCCCAGCATAATGCCGCCAATCACCGCCGCCAGCACAGATTTAAGTGGAATACGGAAGTTAGGGGCAAAGCGCCCGGCCAGGTTGGCCGCTGCCAGCGCACCCAACATAATACCGACGTTCATCACTGTGGTAATGTCGCTCCACACGCTGGCTTCCAGCGCGGCGGCATTGCCGGGTGCTTGCCAATAGCCCCACTGGCTCACATCGCCGCCTACCAGTTCAAAACTCTTGGCGCCCCACAGCGCAAACGCCGAGGTGATCCCCCAGGGGCGGCCAGCCAGTGCCAGCGTGGCAAAGTTTAGCAGTGCCAGGGCGACCGCTCCGGCGACTAATGGCCACGGGCCGGATAACCAACGCTCGGCTCCAGGCTTATCCACCATCGGGGCTTGCTCTAGATGACCGTGGCGGCGCTTCTCCATAATCACGGTCAACACCGCAATCGCAGCAAACAGCACCAAGCTAATGCCGATGCCTCCACCCACACCGGCTACATTGACCAGCGATACCGGCTGGAAAGCGGGCAAGCTTTGCCACCAAGCAAAATGCGCGGTACCAATCACCGACCCCACAATAAAGAACACCAGCGTAATCAGCATGCGTGCATTACCGCCGCCTGCGGTAAACAGCGTGCCGGAAGCACAGCCACCGCCTAGCTGCATGCCTACCCCGAAGATAAACGCGCCCACTAATACAGAAATACCGATGGGAGAAACGAAGCCGCGCACTTCAGTACCAAACAGGCTGCCCGCGCCCAGCGCCGGGAAGAACAGCACCACGGCAATCGCCAGCATGACCATTTGCGCCCGCAGCCCACGCCCACGGCGCTCGGTAATAAACACCCGCCACGCCGCTGTAAAGCCAAACGCCGCGTGGTACAGCACCATACCCAGCAGGCCACCTACGATCATAAGTAAGCCGATATTGGCGCTAAACAGCACACCAATCACCAAGGCACCCAGCACAATGGCCGCAGTTGCCAATAGAGGCACTCGATAGTTAACCGATGCCACCGTAGAGGTCGTCGCCATAGTTCACCTTTAAGTAATGCTAAAAGCGCCGACAGAAATCAAGCGCTTAGCTAATTTAGATAAGGGTTATCAACTAATCAAACAAACCGTCCAAGCCCTACCGCAGCACGCAGCCGATCCATGGTCACGGCGGCTTCCTCACGGGCACGCTCAGCGCCTTTTTGTAGGACTGCTTCAATATGAGCCGGGTCTTCCATCAGCGCGTTATAACGCTCACGAGGGGCGCTTAGGTGGGCGTTGACATACTCAAATACGCGGTCTTTCGCTTCGCCCCAGCCAATGCCCTCTGCGTACTGCTGGCGCATAGCCAACGCTTCGGATTCACTCGCGAAGGCTGAGAAAATCTGGAACAGGGTGCAGGTATCCGGGTCTTTCGGCTCGCCGGGTTCCAGCGAGTTGGTTTTGATTTTACGCACCAGCTTCTGCAGCTTTTTCTCGCTCACAAACAGCGGAATCGTATTGTTGTAGCTTTTGGACATCTTGCGTCCATCCAACCCTTTCAACACTTCCACTTTTTCATCCACGACGGCTTCAGGCTGTACAAAGTACTGGCCTTTAAACAGGTGGTTAAAGCGGCCAGCCATATCCCGGGCCATTTCGATATGCTGAATCTGGTCGCGGCCAACCGGCACTTTATTCGCATTGAACATCAAAATATCAGCGGCCATCAGTACCGGATAGCCGAACAGCCCCATGGTGACGCCTTTATCAGGGTCTTGATTACCGGCCTCTTCATTCTCTGCCACGGCGGCTTTGTAAGCATGGGCACGGTTCATTAGCCCCTTGGCGCACACGCAGGAGAGCATCCACATCAGCTCGGGGATCTCGATAATATCCGACTGGCGGTAGAAGATCGCGTTGTCGGTATCCAGCCCCAGCGCCAGCCAAGTCGCGGCGATTTCCAGGCGGGAAGCCTGCACACGCTTGGGGTCTTGGCACTTGATCAGCGCGTGGTAGTCGGCAAGAAAGTAGAACGACTGCACGTTCGGATCCTGGCTTGCCTCAATGGCAGGCTTAATTGCCCCGACATAATTGCCGAGGTGCGGGGTGCCGGTTGTGGTGATGCCGGTAAGGACGCGGGTTTTACAGAGTTTACTCATACTAATGGACTCAACCATGCCGCTTGGAGAAAATAACTACAATAATCGCTCATCTTACTACGCATTAATTAGCTTTCCCAAGAAGCTACCATCAATCCTGAATTACTGCTGCTACCTGCTCCACCAGCTAGCTGAGAAAATGCTGTGCTTGCTGAAGCATGACGAAAGTTGTAACGCCCATTAGTATCAAAATCAATATCTCTTCTTGCTATTAATCCCCCAACCCACTCTTCATTCCCTCCACCTTTAATATCAATATCGATATCATCACCGGAATAAATCCAAAAGCCATCTATAGTGTTATTCCCCTTCAATTCAAGATCAACCTCTTCCTTAGAGAAAAAAAATGAATTTTTAATTGAGAAACCATTCTTGTCACTTACATTCTCAATATCTTTTCCTGCAATAATAAAAACATTCTCTAAAGCAACATCGTCTATTATTTTGATATCGCCATCCGCAACTATAAAAGCATTAGCAAAATTACCGCTTAACTCTACATCCCCATCGCAAAATATAACTCCTCCTTCTTGATCACCGGCGAGCGTTAGAATGCAGTCCTCACCATCATCATTAATAGGGTCAATTGAATGCTTAACCTCTTCAATAATCATATCAACATCAACAAAGGGAAAATCCATCTTATCAGCTTGGCCAACCTCTCCAGATCCATCACCCTCGAAATCAAAGTTTTTATCAGCTTCAAATTCAACGCCGGCTTGCAACAACCCTACAAAATCAAATTTTCCGTCATTATCTATATCTATCTTCTCTCCTGCTAACATACCGATGCTATCAAACACACTAATGGCATCTTCAACCGTATCTGGATCAAAAGGAGGAGTATCTCCATCTTTAAGAGACAACTCTATGAAAATAGGTGGGCTTTGAGCAATGATGTCATTTTGCTTATTTTTAATGGCGCCAAAAGCAACTATGTACCGTTCAGGCCCTTCGGACTCTATATCTATATACACAGGAAAATATAGACACTGGCTATAACCTTCATCATCACAAATACTATCGTCATATTGGCTTACGACACTAAACTCCTCCTTCACATCCTCATATCTAAAATTTCTAACAAAATCTTTCCAATCATTTATATTATCATCGCTATTTATTATTTCTTGTAAATTATTTTTCAATAGATTTTTGCCAGGCTCATCGCTCCAGAACTCCTGACCTTGCCCACTACCATTACCTATCAAAATATCATTCATCATACTCTCAGACGCCGCTCTCTCTGCATTCATTTGAGCTAGCACAGCCGCACTATAATTCCCCGCCAGCCGCTCATCAACTAGTGCGGCGCTCATCCCAGACATACCAATCACCAAGGATACGCTCAGTAGTACCAGTACGATAATAAGGGCAGCGCCTTGTTGTTTTTGCATAATCAGCACCTATGGAAATGCTTCTGCCCGATTTTGTATGCGAAGCATATGCTTTTCATAGCTTTCCCCGTTCTGGGTAGCTAGCCGTATTGTCATCTGGTAAAGACCATCGTCTAAGTCTTCAAAAGAAAACGACTCTTCACTATCGTCGTAAAAGCCTTCAACAAGTGGCTCAGTGTGCCACCGGCTTTCGCCATCACACTTTCTGCTAACACTTAAAGAAAATTTCCCGTTTTTTTCTGACAAAAAGTACCTTTTCTCTAAATTCTCATCTTCATCGCATCGACTACCCGCAGAAGAAACTAAAAGTCCAATAGCTGCTGCATCCGACTCAACGTCAACATTTATTGCAGACCGGATATCTTGGATCATTACGCCTGTAATAAAAACAAGCGACTCCTGCTTTCGGCTTAGCTCGTCTACTTTTTTAAAGGTTTGAAATGTGGTCAAAAAAAGCTGTCCGGCGCCTAGAGTAATCAGGGTGCCAATTGCCATAGCAACCATTAGCTCGACAAGGGTAAAACCTGATTGGCGCTGGTAGAGCATCATCAGTTACCTAGAAGATCAGGGAGACGAAAGGTGTAAGTAAACGTTTCATCAGTACTGGCTGAATCATTGTCGTTAAGTGTAATTAAAATATTGAATTCACACTCTGCCGTACCAAGCTCAATACCTCCTGAGAAGTGGCGTATTGGTGTGTCGCTATCTGCAAACCAGCTTGATTGCCAATCACTTAATATATTGTCAACCATGTCGTCACAGCTAGTTTCTTGGGCTAGCTGCGCCCAAAGCCTCTCCTGCGCATCCACAGCGGCAAGTGTTACCACCGAGCGCTGGTACCCTTCGGTCGCGCTTTGCAGGGCTTTTATCTGCATGGCGGCCACCCCCATCAGGCCAAAGGCAAGCACTACCAGCGCGATCAGCACCTCAATGAGTGAGAACCCTTGCTGATGCTTCATTACCAGCACGCCTCTGGGGCACGCCCCCCTTTTGCATTTAAGGTGAGATCTTCATCACAGCCGTCTGAGCGTTGGGTCGTCGCGGTTAATATATAGCCGCCGTCGCTTTGGCTACCACTAGCGACTGAAATGGCGTAATGGCCGCTCGGAGAAAGTGTCATCTCCAAATCACACTCTGCATAGGTGTAGTCACGGGAGTAGCAGCGCTCCATTTCTGAAGCCGCTTGCAAGAGTGCCGTCTGGCCATCAGAGCGAACGGAGCGTTCGACGTAGCGGGTGTAGCTGGGGTAGGCGATGCTGGCGATGATCCCAATAATGACCACCGCAATCAGTAATTCGATGAGGGTAAAGCCGCGCTGGTGCTTACCATAATCCCCTACGCGGCGATTAAAACCATAGGTCACTAAGCGATGCTCCCATATCGGTTTACTCATACTTGGAGTATGTCTTAAACCGATACGGTTTGCATTATCCGCTGACGATCACCTGTTCACGCAGCTCTTTGGGCATAGAGAATGTAATGTTCTCTTCACGCCCCTGCAGTTCGACGGGGGCTTCCGCGCCCAGTGTCTGCAGCTTATCAATGACGCCTTTGACGAGCACTTCAGGGGCGCTCGCGCCAGCGGTGACGCCAATACGTTTTATGCCTTCTAACCACGATGGATCGATTTGCTCGGCGTTATCGATCAAGTACGCGGGAGTACCCATGCGCTCGGAGAGCTCACGCAGGCGGTTGGAGTTTGAGCTGTTGGGGCTACCGACCACCAGTACCAAGTCGCTATCCGCCGCCAGCTCGCGCACCGCATCCTGGCGGTTTTGGGTGGCGTAGCAAATATCGTCTTTGCGCGGCCCCTGAATCTCAGGGAATTTCTCTCGCAGCGCGTCGATCACCTTGGCCGTGTCGTCCATGGAGAGCGTGGTCTGGGTCACGAATGCCAGCGCCGCCGGGTCGTTGACGACCAGATTGGCAACGTCCTGTTCGTCTTCGACCAAGTAAATCTTGCCGCCGTGGGAGGTGTCGTAGCGCCCCATGGTGCCTTCTACTTCCGGATGGCCTTCGTGGCCAATCAGAATGCACTCCTGGCCGCGCTTGGCGTAGCGCAGCACTTCCATATGCACTTTGGTGACCAGCGGGCAGGTGGCATCGAATACTTTCAGGCCACGCTGCTCGGCATCTTGCTGCACCGCACGGGAAACGCCGTGGGCAGAGAAGATGACAATCACATCGTCGGGCACTTCATGGAGCTCTTCCACGAAGACCGCGCCGCGTTCACGCAGGGTTTCTACTACAAAGCGGTTGTGCACCACTTCATGGCGAACGTAAATCGGCGGGCCGAAGACATCCAGCGCGCGGTTGACGATATCGATCGCGCGGTCGACGCCCGCACAAAACCCGCGCGGGTTGGCTAGCTTGATCTGTACGGGCTGAGATGACTCTGATGACTGCATAAAAGCGCCTTGATGCAACCTGCATCGCTCAGGAAATTAGTGGGTGGTGATCGGCGTGACGTTGAGCACTTCAACCTCAAACGTCAATGTACGTCCTGCCAGCGGATGGTTGAAGTCAACTTCTACACGGTCACCGTCAATGGTTTTGACCACGCCCGGCAATTCCGTTCCCGCCTTGTCGGCAAACGACATGACCATGCCCACCTCGGGCTCGTCGTCACCAAAATCTGCTCGCTTCAAGGTCTGGATATTCTGCGGATTATGCTGACCGAAGGCATGCTCCGGGGTAATCTGGAATGACCCGCTCTGGCCGGCGGCCATGCCCTTGATGGGGTGCTCGAAACCCGGCGGCAAGTTGCCATCGCCATATTGAAACGTGGCAGCCGATTTCTCTTTGGTGGAATCCACCACCGTGCCGTCCTCCAGCTTCAACGTGAAGTGGAGGGTGATTTCCATGCCATCGTCAATTAGGTAGTCCATAGTTCCTCACAGGTAGGCGCGGGGGCGTTCAGGCCATTTTTTTACGGCGTCGATCGCCCATGAACGACTCCCAGATAAGCCCCACGGCACCCAGCGTAATACCAATATCGGCCACGTTGAAAGCCGGGTAGTACCAGCCCGCCACGTGGAATGAGAGAAAGTCCACGACATAGCCGTGAATGAGCCGATCATACAGGTTGCCCAGCGCGCCACCGATGATCAACGGCAGCGCGATGGCCAGCAGCTTTTCGTCTGCCCGCACTCTGGAGAGCCACACGGTCAGCCCTATGCTGGCGCCAATGGCCACCGTGGCAAAGAACCAGCGCTGCCAGCCCGGATGGTCAGCCAGGAAGCTGAAGGCCGCGCCGGTATTGTGCAGCAGGGTCAGGTTGAAAAACGGCAGCACTTCAACCGGCTGTGCATAACTCAAAAAATGGCTGGCGGCGTATTTGGTCAGCAAATCCAGCACGATCACCGCCACCGCCAGCCATAGCCAGCGCAGCGGCCGCCGCATGGGTGGCCGCTGGTGTGAATCGTTCACCGGGGAGGCTGTGTTAGGCATAGTGACGAATCTCGCCGCTACCTTCGGGCAGGTTACTTACACAGCGGCCACACAGGTCCGGGTGCTCGGCAACGCTGCCTACGTCTGCCCGGTGGTGCCAGCAGCGCTCGCACTTGGCATGCCCACTGGCGCTCACCGCAACCTTCAAGCCTTCAAGCTCAGTGCTTTCGGCATTGGCGGCATCTGCCAGCGGTGCCAAGTGCACTTCACTGGTAAGCATCACAAAACGCAACTCGTCGCCCAGCTTCGCCAGCGTCGCGTGCAGCTCGTCATTGACGAACAGCGTCACTTCTGCCGCGAGGCTACCCTTGATCACTTTGGCGTTACGGGCGTCTTCCAGGCACTTGTTCACCGAGTGCTTCACCTCCAGCACCTGCTCCCAGAAAGCGCGGCCCATCTCGGCGCCCTCATCCAACGTGGAAAGCCCGGTGTAGTAGGTCTCCAGCAGCACGCTATCGCCCCGCTCGCCGGGGATATGTTCAAAGATCTCCTCGGCTGTGAAGGAGAGAATCGGCGCGACCCAGCGGCTTAGCGCTTCCACCACGTGATAAAGCGCGGTTTGCGCGCTACGGCGGGCCAGCGAGTCGGTTTGAGTGGTGTACTGGCGATCTTTGATCACGTCCAGGTAGAAGCCGCCCAGCTCCCGTGCGCAGAAGCCGTGTACCTGCTGGTACACATCCAGGAAACGGTACTCCTCGTAGGCGGTTTCGATGCGGCCTTGAAGCTGTGCGGCGCGATCGACGACCCACTGGTCCAGCGCCAGCATATCGCCAAACGCCACTTGGTCTCGCTTGGGGTCAAAGCCGTTCAGGTTGGAAAGCAGGAAGCGCGCCGTGTTGCGGATACGACGGTACACATCAGCAGTGCGCTTGAGGATTTCATCCGAGACGGCCATTTCACCGGAGTAGTCGGTAGACGCTACCCACAGGCGTAGAATATCGGCGCCCAGCTTATCCATCACGCTTTGCGGCGCGACCACGTTACCGATGGACTTGGACATCTTGCGGCCCTGGGCATCCACCGTGAAGCCGTGGGTCAGCAGCTGACGATACGGCGCGTGACCATCAATCGCCGCACCGGTGAGCAGCGACGAGTGGAACCAGCCGCGGTGCTGATCAGAACCTTCCAGGTACAAGTCAGCTCGCGGGCCGCTTTCATGGCCGTGGGGGTGCGAGCCGCGCAGCACGTGTCGGTGGGTGGTGCCTGAGTCGAACCACACGTCTAACGTATCGGTGACTTTATCGTAGTCAGCGGCTTCCGCGCCAAGCAGCTCGGAAGGTTCGAGCTTGAACCATGCCTCAATGCCCTCTTGCTCCACGCGCTTGGCAGCTTCTTCCATCAGAGACACGGTGTTGGGGTGCAGCTCACCGGTTTGCTTATGCAGGAAGAACGGAATCGGCACGCCCCAGTTACGCTGGCGCGAGATACACCAATCCGGGCGGTTGGCAATCATGCTGTGCAGACGCGCTTGCCCCCAAGCAGGGGTGAACTCCGTCGCTTCGATACCGGCCAGCGCGCGCTCGCGCAGGGTCTTGCCATCCTTGCCTTTGATATCCATACCGACGAACCACTGGGCCGTGGCGCGGTAGATCACCGGCGTTTTATGACGCCAGCAGTGCATGTAGCTGTGCTTAATAGGCGTGTGGGCCATCAGCGCGTTTACGTCACGCAGCTTCTCGATGATGTTCGGGTTGGCTTTCCAGATCATCTGGCCGCCGAAGAACGGCAGGTCATCCGCGTAAACGCCGTTGCCCTGCACCGGGTTCAGCATATCGTCAAAGCTCATGCCGTGCTCGCGGCAGGTAACAAAGTCATCCATACCGTAAGACGGAGCAGAGTGAACGATACCGGTACTGCCCACCTCAGACTCAACGTAATCCGCCAGATAGACCGGCGAGAGGCGGTCGTAGAACGGGTGGCGGAAATTGATCAGGTCAAGGTGTTTACCTTGTGTGGTAGCCACTACTTCACCCTGGAGACCAAAGCGCTCTAAGCAGCTCTCAACCAGCTCTTCGGCTAACAGCAGTAGGCGCTCGCCGGTGTCTACCAGCGCGTAGGTGAAATCGGGGTGAACATTCAGCGCCTGGTTGGCGGGAATGGTCCACGGCGTGGTGGTCCAGATCACCACGGCGGCGGGCTTGGCCAGCTCGCTTAAACCAAACGCAGCCGCCAGCTTGTCGGCGTCTGCCACGGGGAAGGCAACGTCGATGGCATCGGATTTTTTATCGGCGTACTCGACTTCCGCTTCCGCCAAAGCCGAGCCGCAGTCAAAGCACCAGTTCACCGGCTTCAGGCCTTTAAAGACGTAGCCCGCCTCGACCATATCCGCCAGCGCGCGGATCTCGCCCGCTTCGTTGGCGTAATCCATGGAGCGATACGGATGATCCCAGTCACCGATGATACCCAGGCGCACAAAGTCCACCAGTTGGGTTTCGATTTGGGCGCCGGCGTACTCACGGCACAGCTCACGGGCTTTATCCGCCGGAAGGTGCTTGCCGTGGGTGGTTTCGACCTTGTGCTCAATGGGCAGGCCGTGGCAGTCCCAACCCGGCACGTAGGGCGCATCAAAACCCGCCAGGTTTTTGGACTTAACGATAATATCTTTGAGAATTTTATTAACGGCGTGACCGATATGGATACTGCCGTTGGCGTAGGGAGGGCCATCGTGCAGTACAAACAGCGGCGCACCCGCACGGGCTTCGCGCAGGCGCTGGTATAGGTTCATATCCTGCCACTGGGAAACACGCCCTGGCTCCTGCTTCGGCAGCATGCCGCGCATAGGAAAGTCGGTTTCTGGCAGGTTTAGCGTGTGCTTATAGTCCATAGTCCGGTCAGCCGTCGTTAGTATCGGCGGCGTCATCCGCCGAAGTGAAATCAGAAGAAGCGGTCTCACGCCCAAGCGGGGCCGAGGCCAGCGGAAGAGAGGTCGTTAGATCAGCGTCGGCGGTCGTAAAGTAGCGGCGCGCCTTGGCTTGGTCCTGGTGAATCTGTGCTTTTAGCGCGTCAAAATCGTCAAACTTCACTTCCCCTCGCAGCCGTGCGCAGGGGTAAACCGTTAGCCGTTGGTCATACAGATCGCCAGAAAAATCCAGCAGATGCACTTCCAGCGTAGGGCGTTTAGACCCCACCGTAGGCCGAAACCCGACGTTCGCTACGGCGGGGTGGCGCTCGCCATTCGCCAATTCGGCCACCACCGCAAACACCCCCCGCAGCGTCAGCGGCTGGGGCAATAGCGGTAGGTTCGCGGTTGGTACGCCAATGGTGCGACCCAACTGCTGGTCGCGCACCACGCGGCCATGTAGCGAATAAGGCCTGCCCAATAGGCGGGCGGCCACTTCAAAGTTACCGCTGGCCAGCAGCGTACGCACTCGGGTGCTCGATACCCGCTCGTCATCGACTTTGAAGGTGCGAGTGTGCTCTACGCCAAAGCCATGAGTGCGCCCCACGGCTTCTAACAGACTGAAGTCGCCACGGCGATCACAGCCAAAGCGGAAGTCGTCGCCCACCACTAGATGCTTAACGCCCAGCCCATCAATCAACACCTGATCGATAAACTCGCGCCCGGTGAGGCTGCGCAAGGCATCGTTGAACGGCAGGCAGAGCACCTGCTCGGCACCGTGGTCGCGCAGCAGGCGCACTTTTTCCCGCAGGCGCGTTAAGCGCGGCGGCGCTTGGTCTCCGGCAAAAAACTCGCGGGGCTGAGGCTCAAACACCACCACGGTCAGCGGTACGTTCAGGCGCGCAGCGTGCTCGCGGCACTGCTGTAGAATCGCCTGATGGCCGCGATGCACGCCATCGAAATTACCAATGGTCGCCACGCAGCCACGATGGGACGCTGTCAGATTGTGCAGACCTCGAATGACGTGCATGGCACCTCTTTTTTAAAAGCTTGTTTTAAAAGCGTTTTCCGTTTTAAGGCCGCTAGCCGTTTTCAAAGCGTTTGATTATAACGAACGCGCTGCTCTGGTGCAGAAGAAGATAATAGCGCTCACGCGCCTGCCCCTTGCCTAGCCGTTCATTTTAAAGTGGCGAAGCCGCAGGCCAAGCGCCGTTAACCAGATAAAGTAGAGCCCGCCCCCGAGCACTACTAGCCCGGCCACCCAGCGGACGCGCTGCCATAGCCCAAACTCTAACCACACCTGCCAATCAGGTGAGACTAACATAAGCGCCACGCTCATCAGCACGCTGCCGCCGACTAACTGCACCGAGTAACGCCCCCAACCCGGCTGAAACACCAGCACCTGCTGGCGGTAAAGCAGATACCCCAGCAGCCCCGCGTTTAAAAATGCAGAGAGCGCAGTGGCCAACGCCAAGCCCGCATGGGCCAGCGGCCAAATCAGCAGTAGGTTGAATACCATGTTCGCGACCATGGCGATAATGCCTACCTTCACCGGTGTTTTGGTGTCCTGGCGGGCGAAGAAACCAGGCGCTAGCACCTTAATCAGCATAAAGGCTACCAGCCCGAAGGCATAGGCGCGCAGGCTCATGGCCGCCATCTGAATATCGTTATCGGTCATCGCCCCGTAGTGGAACAGGGTAATCAAAAACGGCTCCGCCAGTACCGCCAGCGCTAGGGCTGCGGGCACGCCCAACAGCAGCACCACACGAATCGCCCAATCCAACATGGCGGAAAAGTGCTCGGTGGACTGCTCCGCATGACGTTTGGAAAGCGCAGGCAAAATAATGGTGCCAATCGCCACGCCAAACACGCCAAGCGGCAGCTCTACCAAACGGTCAGAGTAATAAAGCCATGAGACGCTGCCCGCGGCCAACAGCGATGCCAGCACCGTATCCAACAGCAGGTTGATCTGCGATACCGAGACCCCAAACAAAGCCGGCACCATCAGCTTTAAAATGCGCTTCACGCCCTCGTGGGCGAAGTTAGGCCACGGCGTCGGCAGCAGCCCCAAACGCAGCAAAAACGGCACTTGAAAGGCAAGCTGGGCCGCCCCGGCAATCAGCACGCCCCACGCCAGCGCCATAGCGGGCTCTTCCATCAGGGGCATTAAGAATAGCGCCGCGCCGATCAGCGAAATATTCAGCAGCACCGGGGTAAATGCGGGCACTGCAAAGCGGTTCCAAGTGTTCAGCACGCTGCCGGAGAAGGCGGTGAGCGAAATGAGCAGCAAATACGGAAACGTCAGCCGCAGCATATCGGCGGTCATCGCGAGTTTATCAGGGTCGCGTCCAAAGCCAGGGGCAAACAGCCATACCAGCCAGGGCGCGCCCAGCATCGCCAACGCGGTGATTAACGCCAGCAGCGCGGTTAGGCTCCCCGCTACCGCATTCAGCAGTTCACGGATCTCCTGCTTGGTGCGCTGGGTGGAGTACTCAGAGAGCACCGGCACAAATGCCTGGTTAAACGCCCCTTCTGCAAATAAACGGCGCAGAAAATTGGGAATTTTAAACGCCACAAAAAAGGCATCCGAGCCATTGCCTGCGCCCAAAAACGTTGCCACGACCACATCGCGCACCAACCCCATCACCCGGGAGAGCATGGTCATCGCGCTGACCACCAACCCCGAACGCATCAGTCCTCGGCGTGGTGGCGGCATATTGGCATGCTGTGGTGTATCGGCGCTCATCAGGTTATTCCCTACAGGCTAAATAGAGATGCACATATCGCCCGGTAGGCGACGTTCAGGATCGAGTAGGAGGGGGAGTCGCCTCCCCCGTCCTCTCACACCACCGGGCAAACGGATCCGTACCACGGCGGTTCCTGTCCCCCATTATCGGGCTGAGCTTCGTTCCGCTGAATTCGCTCGCCTGTGTGCTCTGAGCGCTTCGACAGTCTTTGGGCTTCCGGCCCGCCATACAGTTATCGAGAGCCCTCCGGGGAGGCTTCTGCTCGTACACATCAGAGAGTGGTCAACTATCCACTCGTGACAGGTTCAGCCCTTCAGCTCTTGGTTAGAGAGCCTAATATGGCCTCTGCTGACTCCTGTTCGCCCATCCCG
>NZ_FODB01000077.1 GCF_900110265.1 Vreelandella aquamarina
ACCCTCAGGAATAGCGCCAGTCAAGGCGCTGCGCGCCATGCCTGGCGCACAATGAAACACCGCTGACGCGGGGCGTCAGCGGTGTTTGGCTGGGGGGATAAGTGATTGGTTAAGGCGTTTGCCGTGCGCGATGGATGCGTCGTGCGAGAAAGAGAAGCTCGATGGTGGCAAACAGAATCAAGCTGTAGCCGAGTAGTTCGATGGCCTCTTCGGCAATGTCTTTAAAGTCGCGAATGTAGCTCTCTTCAAGCACGGCGCGCCAAAAATCCTGACGTCCATATAGATGAGAAAAGATATAAGTGACCAGGACACCTGCCGCGAACAGCCCAAATGAAAACGTATTGCTGTAGTAGCGGAACTCATCCAGGAAACGCTGACGATGAATAATGACCCAGGCAAGGCTCGGTAGCACAATCAGCGCCACTACAAACTTCCAGGTGTTATCCGCTACGTAATAGTCCAGAAAGTAATCTTGCTCGCGTACGAGCGAAGCGGACACAAACGCCAAGAGCAGCAGTGTTACCGTTGGCCAGATCTTCAGCACTTGTCGAATATAAATAAGCAGCGCGCAGCAGCTAGCCAATATCAACGTTTGGGTAAACTCTGTGAACCCAAGCTCGGTATAGCGCACCTCAGGTAGATACAACACCTCTAGGAAGCCACCTTGAGCAATGCCGCCAATCGCTAGCGTGTAGAGCGTGGCACGAAGTAGCGCGGTGCGAAAGCTAATCGCCCAGGGGGGAGATGGTGACATACCAGTGTCCTTATCGGAGATAAAATGTTACGGGAGGCAAACAAACATGCAGGGGTGAATGTTCATTATATCGTCACCTTTCTATGCTCGCACGTCTAACTAGCTGAGAATTGCTCGACGGCTAGCCGGTTAGGCTACAAAGTAACGCTACAAGCGTAATAATTACCTCTCGGGGCAGGCACTTTTATGGCAATTAGTGTGTTTGATCTGTTTCGGATTGGCATTGGCCCATCCAGCTCACATACCGTTGGGCCCATGCGGGCAGCGCGAGATTTCGTCATGGCGCTGACAGCGCCCAAGGTCAGCCGTGTTGTGGTAAGGCTGCACGGCTCGCTGGCAGCGACCGGTGTCGGTCACGGCACTGATAATGCCGTGGTGATGGGGTTGATGGGCGAGACGCCAGAGGCGGTTGACCTTGATACTATCGCCGAGCGCTTAGCCGCATTGGATAACAGCGAGCCATTGAGGCTTCCCAACGGCCAAGCGCTAGCGTTTCAGCGCGCACGTGATATCGAGTGGGATGAGGCCTGCCTGCCGTTTCATCCTAACGCCATGGTACTCACGGCGTATGAAGGAGATACGGTGATCAGTACGAACACCTATTACTCCCTGGGCGGTGGATTTTATGTGGACCAGGCCTGCGCTGACCGAGGCGGGCTGGATGAAGACAAAACAGCGTTGCCTTATCCCTTTGAGTCAGCAAATGAGTTACTGACACTGTGCCAGCAGCACGGCCTAAGCATCAGCGAGCTGATGTTAGAAAACGAGAAAGCTTGGCGTAGCGAAGCCGCGATACGTGACGAATTACTCACCATCTGGCACGCCATGCGCCAGAGTATTGATAATGGCCTGGAGGCCACCGGGCGCCTACCGGGCGGCTTAAATGTCCGCCGCCGCGCCCATTCACTGCATCAGCAACTGCTCTCGCCGCCCGACAATCAGCGCCTGATTGTGACCAGCTTTACCGTGATGGACTGGGTCAACCTGTTTGCGCTAGCAGTGAACGAAGAGAATGCCGCTGGTAAGCGGATGGTGACCGCGCCTACCAACGGTGCCGCGGGTATCGTGCCCGCCGTGCTGGCGTACTATCTAAAGTTCGAGCCGGACGCCTGCGATGCCGATGTAGTGAATTTTTTGCTGACTGCCGGTGCCATGGGCATTCTATGCAAAAAGAACGCTTCAATTTCCGGCGCTGAAGTAGGCTGTCAGGGGGAGGTGGGCTCTGCCTGCGCCATGGCGGCGGCCGGGCTGGCCGAAGTGCTGGGCGGTACGCCGCGGCAGGTAGAAAACGCTGCGGAAATTGGCCTGGAGCATAACCTGGGGCTGACCTGTGACCCGGTGGCGGGGCTAGTGCAGGTCCCCTGTATCGAGCGCAATGCCATTGCGTCGGTCAAGGCCATCAATGCCGCCCGTATGGCGCTGCATGGTGATGGCGACCACTTCGTCTCGCTGGATAAAGTGATCAAGACCATGCGCGATACCGGACGCGACATGCAGGACAAATACAAGGAGACCTCCAAGGGAGGGCTCGCGGTCAACGCCATCGAGTGTTAGTCCGGCTGCGCGTGTCAGGCCTGGGGCAGGGTGCGGCCGATATTGGCCACCAGATAGTCCACCAGTTGACGAATCTTGGGTGACAAGTGGCGGTGGCGCGGGTAGACCGCCCACACCGCCGTACGGTGGTGCTGGAAGGGTTCCAGCACCGAGATCAGTTCACCACTGGCCAGATGCGGAGCGACGTAGTAATCCGGCAACTGAGCCAGGCCCAGCCCTTTCAGGGCTGCATCCAGCAGGGCAGGCCCCGAGTTGCTGCTCCAGCACCCCTCTACCTTGACCTCTCGCCGCTGACCGTGCACTTCGAACAGCCAGTTGGGGCGCGACCCCAGCAGGCAGCGGTGTTGGCTCAGCTCGCCCAGCGTGTGGGGACGGGGCGCCTGACGAAAATAGGCGCTTGAGCCCACTACGTACTCCCGCCGCTCACACAACCGTCGGGCAATCAGGCTAGAGTCTTTTAGCACGCCCATTCGGATGGCAATGTCGTACCCCTCTTCGATCAGCTCGACCGGGCGATTGGTAAAGTGCATGTGTACTTCCAACTGGGGGTGTAGACGCTGGAAGTCGTTGACCAGCGGGGCAACGTAGCGCTCGCCGAAAGTCGTTGCCGAGGTCAGTTTTAGTAGCCCATGGGGTTTGGCCTGCAGCTCGCTGATCGCCTGCTCGGCATCACGCAGCCCATCGAACAAATGGCGGCAGTGCTCCACGTAAAGCGCCCCCGCATCGGTCAGCCGAATCTGCCGCGTGGTGCGGTAGAGTAGCTGCACGCCTAGCTGGTTCTCTAGCTGGCTGACCAAACGGCTGATATGCGAGGTAGAGACTTTGAGGTGTCGAGCGGCGGCGGAAAAGGTGCCCAGCCTGACCACCTCGACGAAGGCTTCGATACGATCCCAGCGCTGCATGGCGAACCCTTAATTAAAGAGATTGTTGCTCAGGAGCAATAATCTTGTGAGTGTATCCCGCTTTATCTTTCTCGCCTAGCTGACCTACACTTCAGGTCTATCTCGCGTTTTCATGGAGTGTTTGATGATGTCGATGATCTCTTCACGCTGGCCACGGCGTGCTTTGGTCCCACTCTGGGCCAGGTCGAGCAGAACTTACGCGCGTCGGGCTATACACCGGAACAGGTCGATACGATCTTGATGACCCACCTGCACCCGGACCATGTGTGCGGTTTGGTGGATGAGAACGGTGAGGCGGTCTATCCCAATGCCGAGCTGCGCGCCAGCGAAGGCGACGCTGACTTCTGGTTGGACGAAGAGCGCTCTCAAGCGCTTCCAGAGGAGGAGCGTGCCTTCTTTACCATGGCGCAAGAGGCCGTGGCGCCCTATCAAGAGGCTGGCCGATTCAGCCCCTTTGCGCCAGGCGATGAGCTGCTGATGGGCATCGTTGCGCGGGATGCTCACGGCCATACGCCGGGCCATGCGAGCTTTATGCTCAATAGTGGTGACGACGCCATGTTGGTATGGGGCGATGTCGTCCACAGCTACGGCGTGCAGTTTGCTGACCCAAGCGTTGCCATCGAATTCGATTCCGACCCCGAGCAAGCGGTACACACACGTGAAGCGGTGCTGGAGAGAGCGGTCGATGAGAAGCACTGGGTGGCCGGTGCTCACATGCCGTTCCCGGGCATCGGTCACATCGTCGAAGACGAAGAAGGCTACCGCTGGCTGCCCATTGAGTTTGCGCCTATCGCCCGCGATAGCGAGTAATCCACACCCTTGGTAAGTCGAGTGCGCCACGGCGTGCTCACTCACAGACATTTAAACGATAGTCAATAAACTTTAGCTAGGAGTGACCATGAAATCACGTGCTGCGGTTGCATTAGAAGCGGGTAAGCCGCTTGAGCTGGTTGAGATTGATGTTGAAGGCCCGAAGGCGGGAGAAGTGCTGGTGAAAATGGCCGCCACCAGCGTGTGTCACACAGACGCCTTTACGCTGTCCGGTGCCGACCCTGAGGGCAACTTCCCAGCCGTACTGGGCCACGAGGGCGCGGGCGTTGTTCAAGAAGTAGGCGAAGGTGTTACCAGCGTGAAACCTGGTGACCACGTTATTCCGCTCTACACCGCCGAGTGCGGCAAGTGTAAATTCTGCCTCTCAGGTAAAACCAACCTCTGTGGTAGCGTACGTGCGACCCAAGGTAAAGGTGTCATGCCAGACGGCACATCACGCTTCTCGCTAGACGGCAAAATGCTGCACCACTACATGGGCACCTCCACGTTTAGTGAGTACACCGTGTTGCCGGAAGTGTCGCTGGCGGTGGTCTCCAAAGAAGCGCCGATGGATAAAATCTGCCTGCTGGGCTGCGGTGTTACCACGGGTATTGGTGCCGTTATGAATACCGCGAAAGTAGAGCCCGGCTCTACCGTTGCCGTGTTCGGCTTGGGTGCCATTGGCTTGGCGGTGATTCAGGGGGCGGTGATGGCGAAAGCTTCTAAAATCATCGCGATTGATGTCAATCCAGACAAATTTGTGCTGGCCAAGCAGTTCGGCGCGACTGATTTCGTCAACCCCAAAGATTACAGTGACCCGATCCAGCAGGTCATCGTTGATATGACCGATGGCGGCGTCGACTACTCGTTTGAGTGTATCGGCAACGTCAACGTGATGCGTTCAGCGCTTGAGTGCTGCCACAAAGGCTGGGGTGAATCGATCATTGTCGGCGTGGCAGGCGCAGGCGAAGAGATCTCAACCCGTCCCTTCCAGCTGGTGACAGGCCGCGTTTGGAAAGGCTCGGCGTTCGGTGGTGTGAAAGGCCGTAGCGAGCTACCGGGCTACGTGGATCGCTATATGAATGGCGAGCTCAACATCGACGACTTTATCACCCACGATATGCCGTTTGAGAAGATCAACGAAGCTTTCGATCTGCTCCATGAAGGCAAGAGCATTCGTACCGTCCTGCATTACTGAGTATCATCTAGCGAAAGAAACCAGATAAACGAACGCGGTAGGGGAGACCCGCCGCGTTTTCATCTTCTGAAGGAGCCTGCCCCATGAGCATGAGTGAAACTTTAGAACTGGTGTCGGCCAACCGCAGCTGCGGCGGTTGGCACAAGCGCTACCGCCACTACTCCCGGGCGCTGGATTGCGACATGGTCTTCGCCGTGTACCTGCCACCCCAGGCAGAAAACGAGCGTGTTCCGCTGTTATGGTGGCTATCGGGCCTGACCTGCAACGACGAAAACTTTATGCAGAAGGCTGGCGCGCACCGCATTGCCGCCGAATTAGGCGTGGCGATTATCTGTCCGGATACCAGCCCGCGTGGCACCGATCTCCCCGGCGAGCACGATAGCTATGACCTTGGCTCCGGGGCGGGTTTCTACGTGAACGCCACCCAGGCGCCGTGGAAATCCAACTACCGTATGTACGATTACGTGATTGAAGAGTTACCGTCGGTGGTGCGCCAGCACTTCCCCGTTAATGGGCGCGAATCTATCAGCGGTCACTCCATGGGTGGCCATGGGGCGCTGATTCTTGCCCTGCGCCATCCTGGCCGGTTCCGTTCGGTCTCGGCCTTTGCGCCGATTGTGAACCCCATGAACTGCCCCTGGGGGCAAAAAGCGTTCACCAGCTATCTGGGTGATGACCAGTCCCGCTGGCGCCAGTACGACGCCTGCGAGCTAGTGGCCAACGGGGCGTCCCGCCAGCGGCTGTTTATCGACCAAGGCGAAGCGGACCAGTTCTTGGAAGAGCAGCTGATGCCCGAGCGTTTGGAAGCCGTGTGTGAAGAGCATGACCACCCGCTGACGCTGCGTCGCCAGCCAGGTTATGACCACAGCTACTTCTTTATCGCCTCGTTCATTGAGGACCATTTGCGCTATCATGCGGAACACCTCATGAAACGCTAAGGATTCCGAGATGCTCAATCGCGCGCTGCGCCGTTTTCTTCGTCTGTTATGGCGTCTTATCTGGCGTGGTGCGCTTGGCTTCGTGGTGCTCTCCGTTGCCCTGGTGCTGCTATTTCGCTTTGTTCCGCCACCGGGCTCCATGGTGATGGTTGAACGTAAGGTGCAAAGCTGGATAAACAGCGAACCGGTTGATATTCAGCGCCAGTGGCGTAGTTGGGAGAATCTCTCGAATAACGCCAAGCTGGCGGTGATTGCCGCCGAGGACCAACGCTTCCCGATTCATCGAGGTTTCGATGTGGTAGAGCTGCGTCGTGCCTGGGAGGCCAGCCGCGATGGCTCGAGGCTGCGGGGGGCCAGTACGCTCAGCCAGCAAACGGCCAAGAACGTTTTCCTATGGAGTGGGCGCAGCTGGCTGCGCAAAGGGCTGGAGGCCTGGTTCACCCTGCTGATCGAAACCTTCTGGAGCAAGCAGCGGATTCTGGAGGTGTACCTGAACGTGGCCGAGTGGGATACCGGGGTGTTTGGGCTGGAAGCTGCCGCCGACCACTACTTTGGTGCTTCCGGAAGTGCCTTGACCGAGAGGCAGGCAAGCCTGCTAGCCGCCATTTTACCCAATCCTCGGAATCGCAGTGCCTCTAGGCCCGACGCCCAGGTAGAGCGTCGCAGCCAATGGATTCGCCAGCAAATGCGTAATTTAGGCGGCACTTCCTATCTTGAACGGCTTTAATCGTTCACAACTAACGAACCATAGGTTTTTCTAGTCATACTTTTCCAGCGCCACGGTGGGCAGTTTGCCCACCTCTGGGCGGGCAAAGTAATAGCCTTGCTGCACGGCAATACCCAGCGCCAACAGGCAGCGCGACTCTTCCCGGGTCTCGACACCCTCCGCCACTAGCTGGGTACCCAGGGTGCGGGCCAGTGCCACCATGCTTTTCAGAATGGCTTGGCGGCGGCTATTGCTATCGCACTCCATCACCAGTTCGCGGTCGATTTTTAGCGTATCGGGGTGAAGGTCCGTCAGTAGGTCCAAGTTCGCGTAGCCGTTGCCGAAATCATCCAGCGACGTAGTAAAGCCCATACGGCGATAGCTGTCGATAATTGAGCCGCTCAGTTGGCCAGCCGACCCGGCGTGATGTCTCTAGCGTCGATTGAATGCAGGCTTCCGGCTCGTACACAGCATTAGGCAGAAAGTTAATCGAAAGCCGTTCAGTCATGCCCAGCTCGCTGGCAAGTTCGATTGCCTTTACCCGGCAAGCTTGATCAAAGCGGTACATTAGCTCATCGGTCACTTGACTGAGGATCGAAAAGGCCGACTCTCCGTTTATGCCACGCACTAATGCTTTGTAATAAACCACCTGCCGCTGAGTCACATCTACTATCGGTTGAAAGGCCATCGTAAACGAAAAGGGAACTGGGGTATCGCATCGGTTGCAAACGTCGTCGGCCCAGGCGCAGTGAGGTTGTGCAGTCATTTTTTCCAAGCCCTGGAAGATTCGTTTTTTTCGTATCGAATTATGTCGTCGAGGGGCGTACCACCATGACCACGCCGATAATGGCAATGACCATGCCTGCCAATCCCAGCAGCGGCAAACGCTCATCGAATAGCCACCACGCCTGAAGTGCCGTGACTGGAGGCACCAGATAAAAGAGACTTACTACACGAGAAGCCTCCCCCTTCTTTATCAAGGCCATCAATAGCAGGATAGCGGCAATTGAGAGAACCAGCACGAGCCAGCCAAGCGTTAGAATAAACGTCATACTCCACTCAACCTCGCGGCTTTCGAACAGTAGGGCGCCAAACCCTAAGAGCACACCAGCTGCTATGTACTGAATCACCGCGCCGGACAGCAAGGGCATACTGGTGCAGTAGCGCTTTTGATACAGCGTGCCAAGCGAGATACCCACTAGGGCAGCCATCACGCTCACCAATGCGCCCATCCCAAAGCCGCTAAAGAGCGTGCTGCCGAGTTCCAGCTTACTGCCCAGAACCAAGCTGATGCCGACCAATCCCAACAACAGGCCTAACCACTGCCGTCTGGTCAACCGCTCGCCGAGCAGCGGTCCTGCGCAGGCGGCGGTGAGGAGTGGCTGCAGGCCAACCAAAAGCGCGGCCAGACCCGCAGGCATGCCCCAATAGATACCGTAAAATACACCGCCTAAGTAGGTGCCATGAACCAGCAAACCCGATACCGCGATATGTTTCCATAACGTAGGTGATGAAGGCCATGAAATTCGCATTATCCATATCAAGGGAGTCAGTAGCAGTAGGGTGAGTACGAAGCGGAGGAACAAAAAGGTGAAGGGTTCGGCGTAAGGGAGGCCAAATTTTGCGCCAATAAAGCCCGTGCTCCATAAAAGAACGAAGATACCAGGCATGGCGGCAAGCCCGAGAGAGGCGGCGTCTTTTTCTTTTAAAGCATTGAAAATACTAGACATAATTCTCCTATAGCAGCATGAGTCGCTGCGTGAATAACTTATGTTTTGTTCTTTTTGTTACTTGATTTTACATAAAAGATTGAACCAGCGCCCAAACGACGCGTCACACTGGGCACATTCATAACGCGTCAATGAGGTTTCTTACCATGCAACGTATGACTGCTCTGTTCTCTGCTGCACTTCTTGCGACGGGTCTGATGGCGGGCACCGCTCACGCCCAACAAGCCGACGGTCAAGCGCAAGACCCAATGGCTACTCAACAAGCCCCGACTCAGGATTTTTCTGATCAGCAGCTACAGCAGTTCGCCGATGCTTCTCAAGAAATCGCCGTGATCTCGCAAGAGTACACCCAGCGTCTGCAGGAAGCAGAAGACGAAGCCACACAACAGGAAGTTCGCGCTGAAGCTAACGACCGCATGATCGAAGTCGTCGAAGATAGCGGCTTGGACGTCGACACGTTCAATGCTATCGGTCAATCCATCCAGCAAGATCCAGAAATGATGCAGCGCGTTCAAGAGATGGCTAACCAGTCATAAGCGCCATTTCTTAAGTGATTCATCTGAGGCTATGCGGATAGTGACAGATTTTCCTTAACGTGCGAAGTAACTGTCACGCCGCAAGCCGACCAAAGCCCAACGTACATGCGTTGGGCTTTTTTATTAGTCACCATTATTTATCACTACGCTTTCATTCCCCAAGGGTTGTCGATATTGGTTGTTCAAGACAAACTTAGCCCAGGATTGGCTGCCGGATAGCCAGCTAGAGAGACAAAGCGCCCAGCAGGAGAGCGTATGGACGTTGAGCTATTAGAAATACGCCAGCACATGGGGCAGTTTCCCCCGTTTGATGGTTTGTCGGATGAGCTGCTGGACGCGATTGCCGAGCAGGTAGAGGTAAGCTACTTCAAAACGGGCAGCGATATTCTGGAGCTCAACGATACCCTCGACGAGCTTTGCTACATTCGCAGCGGCGCAGTTGAAGTCTATCGCCGCCAAGGGGAGCTTTATAACCGCCTAGGCGAGGGGGATATTTTTGGCCACTTTAGCCTGCTGCGTAACCACAAGGTGCGTTTTCCCGCCAAAGCTATTGAAGATACCTTGATTTACTTTATTCCCAATGAGGTATTTCAACGGCTATGCGAAGAGGATGATGACTTCGCTGACTTCGTCGAGTTGGAGCGTCCTCGATTAGAGACCGCCGCCGAGCAGCAGAAGAAGTCTAACGACATGATGGTGACCCGTATTCGTAAGCTGGTCACCCGTTACCCGGTGATGGTCGAATCCACCACCAGCGTACAACAGGCGGCCAAGCAGATTAGCGATGCCCAGGCCTCTGCGGTGCTGGTGATTAATGAAGGTAGCGATAACCCCCGTTACAGCTTCCAGGACAGCGAAGGCAAAACCTGGCAGATGTGCGGTATTCTGACTGACAGCGATTTCCGTACCCGCGTGGTGGCTGAAGGGTTATCGTCCAGCACGCCTATTGGCGAGGTCGTGTCGGAACGGCTAATTACCGTGCAGTCTGATGCTTCAATATATGAAGCAATGCTGACTATGCTGCGTAACAACGTGCATCACCTGCCGGTGCTTTACCGCCAGCGCCCGGTGGGGGTCGTGCACCTTTCTGATATTATTCGCTATGAAACCCAGAGCGGTCTTTATCTGGTGAGCAATATCTTCAACCAGTCCAGCGCCCAGGGGCTTGCCAAGCTAGCGCCAGACGTACGCGCCGCCTTTGTGCGGATGGTACAGGAGGGGGCCAACTCACAAATGGTGGGCAGTGCGCTTTCCACTATTGGGCGTAGCTTTACTCGACGGTTGTTAGAACTGGCAGAAGATACCCTTGGGCCGCCGCCAGTGCCTTATTGCTATATGGTCAATGGCTCCATGGCGCGTAATGAGCAGAGCATTGTCACCGACCAGGATAATGCGCTGATTCTCTCTGATGACTTCGTCCCCGAAGAGCACGACGAGTACTTCCATGCCCTGGCGGCGTTCGTCAGCGATGGCTTGGCCGCCTGTGGCTACACCTATTGCAAGGGCGATGTGATGGCGACCAATCGCCAGTGGCGTCAGCCGCTGTCGGTATGGAAGCGCTACTTCCAGGACTGGATGGCGAACCCAACGCCCGAGAAGCTGCTGCACAGCTCGATATTTTTTGATCTGGATAGCGTCTATGGGGAAGACCTGTTCGTTGAAACGTTGCAGGATTTGATTGCCCAAACCGCTCCCAAGTCGCCGCTGTTCCTGGCGGCGATGGCGCGTAATGCGCTTAATCGCACGCCGCCTTTGGGGTTCTTCCGCACCTTCGTGATGGAAAAAGATGGCAAGCACAACAACTCCATCAACCTAAAGCGGCGCGGAACGGCACCGATGGTGGATTTGATTCGCGTGCATGCATTGGCCTGCGGTTCCAAAGCGCAAAACTCCTTCCAGCGCTTGGACGACATCAGCAAAACCCAGCTGCTAGCCACCGGGGTGAGTGACAAACTCAGCTATGCGCTCGAGTTCTTGTGCATGTCGCGGATCCGTCACCAAATGATCGACCTGCAGGAAGAGCGTGAGCCGGACAACAATATCGAGCCGGAGAACGTGGAAGATAGCGAACGCCATACCCTGAAAGACGCTTTTCAGGTGCTGAGCAATGCCCAGAAGTTTTTGAAGTTCCGCTATCCCGTTCCCACCCAACGGCAGGGGCGCTGATATGCACGGCATACGACCGCGCCAAAAAGTTACTCAGGCCGACTGGGCGAGTTATATGGAAGCCCGCGCTGAGCGAGCTCAAGATGAGATGTTGAAGCGCTTTTTCAACACGCCCATGCCTGATCCTGATACGCCCTTGTCAGAAGTGCCCATGGTGGCGCTGGATATGGAAACCACCGGACTCGATGAGCGACGCCATGCGATCGTCAGCATTGGCGTCGTGCCGTTTACGTTAGGGCGTATATCCATGGCTCAGCGCCGTTACTGGGTAGTGAAACCGCCCCGTCCGTTAGATGAGGAATCGATAGCGTATCACCACATCACGCACTCGGAGATTGCCGATGCGCCAGACTTGGATAGCGTGCTAGACGAGCTGTTGGCGGTGTTGGCCGGGCGGGTCGTGGTGGTTCACTTTCGTAATATCGAGCGACCTTTTCTCGATGCGGCGGTGAAGGCGCGCCGTGGTGAGGGGGTGTTGTTTCCCATGATCGATACCATGTCGTTGGAAGCGCGGTGGCATCGACAAACACTGTGGGCGCGCTTTCGCCGCTGGCTGGGGCGTCCGCCGGTATCGATTCGCCTCAACGCCAGCCGCGAGCGCTACGGCTTACCCGTTTACCAAGGCCACCATGCGCTCATTGATGCTCTTGCCACTGCCGAGCTTTTGCAGGCGCAAATCGCCAATCGCTATAGCCCTGAGACGCCTTTAAAAGCGCTGTGGTGTTAGCGCTCGCACCTTCTTTGATCGAGTAGGAGGGGGAGTCGCCTCCCCCGTCCTCTCACACCACCGGGCAAACGGATCCGTACCACGGCGGTTCCTGTCCCCCATTATCGGGCTG
>NZ_FODB01000080.1 GCF_900110265.1 Vreelandella aquamarina
AAGGCTGCGCATGGTAAGCACCAAGCGACACAAAAAGCGCTGGCGGCCCTCGCTAAGGCTAACGTCATCACCCCCTGGCCAGAGGCGTTAAAAAGCCAGCTAGGCTTATCGTTCGACGGCCTGCACATGATTGACGAGAAAGCCCTCAGCCAACTGGATGACGAAACGTTCCTGAGCCTGAGAAAAGCCCAGGCGCTACCGATTGCCTATGCGGTGAATTTATCCATCCCCCAAACGCACCTGCTAGCCCGCTTGGCAAGGCTGAACCCCGGCTACGTTGCCGCCCCCGAAAACCTAGATAGCTTCTTTGATAACGATGAAGACTTGAGCTTTGATTTTGATGATTAAGGGTAAAGCGATGATTAAGGGAAAAACGACGATGAAGGTGACGTTACTTGCCATGGCGACGCTGTTGACTGGCTGTAGTGGTGTGCCATTCGTCCCGTTTATTTGAGAGAGAACGAGGCCTTGAGCAACTCCGTTACCCCGCTGATCACCTTCTACCGGGGTGAAGGCACCGACCACCAAAATCGGCTAATCGATGATATCTGGGCCTTGTCGTCCTTCTGGCTGGAACATACCCACGACTATATCCAGTGGTTGTTTCCGATTCCCGAGGCGGGGCGCTTCAACGGCTTCGCGCCGCTGCTGGGCGAGGCGGAGTGCACTGCTTTTGCTAACGACGAATCACTACGTACGAATCAGCGCCGCTCGCTAGACGTGATGCTGGCTTTTTTTGGCTTAATGCGCGACGAGTGTCACATCGAAGCGCTTCCTACACTCAACATGAGCGAGCATATCTGGCTGAAGCGCGGTGGCCACAACCACCTGCGCATCTCCCGGATCATCCGCAGCCTGCATCTTTGCCACCAGCCCGAGTTTGCGGCGGCCTTCCAGCAGGCGGTGATCGAGATCGGCACGACGCAGGGGATGGTGTCCGAACAGTCGATTGCCTACTGGCGAGCGGCCAACCAGCCCTGAGGGCGTGTGACCGATAGCCGTTACTCCTGGATTTCGAGGATCACGATCTGGAAGGCGCGATTGTTAGTGTACTGATCCTCTCGGCGTCGGAGCAAAGGCGGAGACACCGCTTTTGACGGTTAAGACACCGGTGGTTGGGTTTGGGTAATGTTGAAAACTACACCATTGCCACAGAGGAGCTACTTCTAGAAAGAAATAGGTAAGGGCATAAGGACGTGGGGTTGATGGAGAAGACCGGACGCCAGTTCGATGACAAAGAACCCAGCCGGGGCGAGATCCTCACCAGTACCTATCCTACCCACCCTTCCCAATGTAGAACCCGGTGCCTTGTGTCTATGAAGTGCCGGGTAAAAGTAGTAAACAGGTTCTACTCTTTCCTTCCAAGGGGCACTGGAAAGATGCATATCGACCATGTTGGGCGCTTGCCTTATTTGTTGGCCGCCGGGTTTACGGGGCCGATTTTCTGCTCCAAGCCATCGGCCAAGCTGCTGCCACTGGTCATCGAAGACGCCTTAAAGATTGGTTTTACCCGCGATGCTCGGTTAATTGAGCAGTTTTTGCATCGGGTGGAGCAGCAGTTAGTGCCATTAGCGTTTGGTAAGTGGCATAACGTCACATCAACACCTACTTGCCATGTGAACATGAAACTCCAGCGCGCGGGGCATATTTTAGGCTCCAGCTATGTGGAGGTTGCCCTGCGCGACCCTCTCAACAAGCGGCGGCAGCGGGTGGTGTTTTCAGGTGATTTGGGTGCCGCCAACTCCCCCTTGCTGCCAGCACCAAAAGCCCCGGCTAAAGCGGATGTGCTGGTGTTGGAATCTACCTATGGCAATCGCCTGCACGAAGGCCGCTTGGATAGAGCCGCTAAGCTAAAACAGGCCATTGAGCGCGCGCTCCATAATAACGGCACGGTAATTGTGCCAGCGTTTAGCATTGGCCGTACCCAAGAGTTGCTATATGAGCTTGAGGGTATTATTCACCGTGCGGATAAGCAGTCATTGTGGAAGTCGTTAGAAATTATTGTCGATTCGCCGCTGGCAGCGCGCTTTACCCAGGTGTACCGAGACCTCCAGCCATTTTGGGACAGCGAGGCGCAAACCCGCGTTCGCGCTGGCCGTCATCCGCTGAGCTTTGCATCGCTCTATACAGTGGATAGCCACGCAACCCATGAGCAAACGGTGCGCTATTTAGCCGAAAGCGGGCGGCCTGCGGTGGTGATTGCTGCTAGCGGCATGTGTGCCGGTGGGCGGGTGGTGAACTATTTAAAAGCTATGCTGGGTGATGCGCGCCATCAGGTGCTATTTGTAGGTTACCAAGGCGCTGGCACGCCGGGGCGGGATATTCAGCGCTATGGCCCCCAGGGTGGCTGGGTGATGTTGGATGGCGAGCGTTATGACATTAAAGCGGGGGTGACCACCATCAGTGGCTACTCTGCCCACGCGGATCAAGCGGGGTTATTGGGCTTTGTTAAGCAGATGCGCCACTGGCCGCGTAGCATCCATTTGGTACACGGGGATGCCGAGGCCAGAAGGGCGCTAAAAGTGGCGCTTGAATCGTTAGCCGCTAAACACGGTAAGACGCTGAAGGTAACGTTACCGGTGAATCAGCTAGAGTAGCTAGGTTGGGGCTATGCTACTATCAGCGGCTTTATGACGCTGGTTAGGTTAGTGACCTGTATGTTAAGCCCCAATGTTCCCCGTTCTGAGCCGTTGTCTCACGTTACCAGTCTCGCTGTATTTTTGATGGGCGCGCTGGCGCTGGTGGTGCCTTCTGGTTACTCCGTTGGCCCCGTACTGCTCCTGCTGGCGAGCACTGCTCTGCTATTTAAGCGCTTTAAGTTCTCCTCCTTTGTGCTGCTCCCCCAAGATCGCTGGATCATCGTAGCGTTAGTGGCCTACGGCCTGGTGGTGGGCATTATGTCGGCGGTTGAGCTTGGTTCTCGTGGTTTTGATAGGCCGTTGCGCTTTTTATTGGCCATCCCGGTGCTGCTGCTGATACTGCGCTACCCGCCGCGTTTAAGCTGGCTATGGGGTGGGGTGGCGCTAGGCGCTATTGGCGCCGGAAGTTTGGCGCTGTGGTTGAAGCTCGTAGAGGGCGTTGCGCGGGCGAGTGGCTTTCTGCACGCGATCCAGTTTGGCAATTTAAGCATGCTAATGGGTGTGCTGTGCTTTGCAGGCTTGGGCTGGGCGGTGGTTCAGCGCCAACGTCATGCGTGGGTTGCCTTGCTACTGCTGGGGGCTTTGCTGGGGATGCTGGGCTCGTTAATGTCCGGCAGCCGTGGCGGCTGGTTGGGGCTGCCGGTGGTCGCGTATGTACTTTACCGTGGCTATGGCCGCCAGTTACCGATGGCGATAAAAGCAGGAGCGGTAGGGGCGGCGCTTGCCTTAGTTACAACAGTCTATTTGCTGCCGCAAACGGGAGTTCAGCAGCGGGTTGAGGCTGCCGTTAGCGATGTTAGCCACTATGTATCCGGTACTGAAACTGATACATCGCTGGGCTTGCGTTTTGAAATGTGGCGCGGGGCTGCTCAGTTAATTGCCGAGCGGCCACTGCTGGGCTGGGGCGAGGCTGGCTATCGTGAGGCTTTGGGGGAGCTAGGCGAGCAAGGTGTTATCTCCCCCGTGGCGGCGGAGTTTGGCCATGCCCATAATGAGTTTATTGATGCCTTTGCTAAACGAGGGCTGGTAGGGCTGGCCGTGCTGCTCATGCTTTATATGATCCCGATGAGGATGTTTGCCCCTAGCTTATCGCACCCTGATTTGCCCACTCGCTCATTGGCGGTAGCGGGCACGCTGTTACCGGTCGCATTTATTGATTTTGGTTTATCGCAAACTTTTTTGGCCCATAACAGCGGCGCTACTTTCTATGCGTTTTGGTTAGCGGTGCTATGGGGGAGTTATCGTGCAAGAAGGAGAATTGTGTCGTAAAGGCCGGGTGGGGAAATAAAGCTGGGTGCGCGGCACCCAGCTTTATTTAGTTCGCATCGTTAAGCGGTGCCTCTTCAGCTGCTGCAGGCGCTACAACCGCAACGGTTTTTTGCTCCCGCGTCCATTTACCCGCTTTTTTATCAATGTACTGAAAGTGCTCGTTGGTAAAGCTGCCCTGGTTACAGGCGTGGCGGTAAGACACGGTAGGCACGTTGGCGTGGGTTAGTCTCTGGATAAATACCCCAGGCCCGGTAATGTCGAACACATTAGTCAACTCATTCTGCTTGATATTGACGCTAATTTGCTCAATGAGCAGCGCCAGATTAGGGTTGTTAGGTTTGCTGGCAATAAAGTAGTTGCTTAGCTCGCCCTTACGGGTAGTAACATAAAGCTCGTCAATATTGTTAGGTATCACGCTGCCAAGTGGCCAAATGGCGTGGGCATCGATATCCAGGTAGACCCCGCCATGCTTTTGCAGTACCAGCAAGCGCCAAAAATCCGCCTGGGCGGCACCAATTTGCAGCCGTGAGTACTGCTGATTAATATCTTTGTCGTAGTGCTCGGCAATGAATGCTTTTCGGGCTTCGGTAATCATAAACCGATACTCAAAGCGTGGGGCCATCAGACGGTTGAACAGGTAGTTGAGATAAACCGGCAGAGTGACTTTATTGGTAAAGTTGGTTTGCCAAATAATACGTGGAACTACCGAATCATTTTTAGGCGCTAACCAGGGCGCGGAGCGCTCTGGCAGCGTGAAGCGCTTGTTGGGAACAATAGCGTGAAAGACATAGCTGAGTAACTTGGTAATGTTAGCAAATAGCTTAATAAAACGGCTAACAACCACTATCAGCGTTTTGTTGGTGGTAGGCCTTGTAGGCATGAGAATCCTTTTAAATTAGTTCCGTGCGTAACGGTTAAGCGAAGGGGCGTTACCAGCCTCCTTGGCCTTCCAGTAGGCTACGCATGTTATTGTCGAGCGGTAGCTGGAAATCTGCGCTACCCAATACCATGGCATCGCCAGCGCGAACTACCCGTGCGCTCACATAGAGGTAATCCTGCCCTTGGGCATAAGTTCCCATCAAAATCGAGCGGGCGTTGTGCTGGGCGCTAAGACGTTGAACCTGGCGGGAGAGAATAAGTTCACCCACGCTCTCTTCAATAAACATGCTGTCACGCATTTTGACTTCGCGAACCTGCATGCCTTGCTGTGCCAAAGCGGACGCCATGATCTCCGAGCTAATACGGCCAAAAGTAGAGGATTGGCTTAGGTTATCGATGCTGACAAAGGTAGCGGCAATCATGGGGCTGTAGCGGGTCAGGTCTGGGTTGTTCGCCACCATCTGCTGCGCTGCCTGATGGGCAAGCTGAGAAAGATCAGGTTTAGGCTCTTCCGGTTGGGCATTACTGCCTAGCGTCGAGCAGCCCGTTAGCACCAGCATAGTGAACAGCAGCATCATTACGCGAATAGGAGCGCACAGAGATCGTAAAGACATAAACATTACCAGGTGTCGGTGATAGAAACTGTTGGCGTGGTGGGCGCTTGGGGAACCCGGTGCGGCGCGTAGTGACGGCGGTCACCTGCATTAATGTAATAGATATTGGAGGAGGAGTAGAGGATTCGTTCGCCGTCTAAAATTTGGGTGGTAATAATCACTTCTTCATTGCCGGTATGCGTCCAGCTGCCGCTGGTAATATCGGCAGCAATCGCACCAGGGATAAGCGCTAATGCAGGTTCGCTCCACTGATTATAAGGAATGGTGGCCACAGCAATGCCAGCGGTTAAGGCGGTGAATGCGCCCACGGGCGGGCGTATAAAGCCACGATCTCGATGCGTCACAACTTCAACATCGACATGAATGTTGGCGGTATTCGCTGTGGGAACGGTCATCAATGTCGCGCCGCGTGATACTAGCTCGCTGGTGAGCAAAGTACGAAAGCCCCGACCAAACTCGCCGCCACTATAGGCAGAGGCGCTGCTTTCTTCTGCGGGGGTAATGTAAAAATCACGAAAACGCACGCGTTCGCGTTGTAGGATTTGGGTAGCTTCATGGCGTGCGAGTACATCCCAGTGATGGGCTGCCTGCATGCGCTGCTGTTCCGTGTAAGGGTAAGTGGTGGCGATAGGTGCCTGTGATGTGTTGGCATAAAAACAACCACTCAGCATCAGGCTGACCATTCCCAGGCCAACGGGGCGTAAAAAGTGGACAATGGGGAATGACGTGGGAAGAATGCGCACCTGATAGTTCCTTATCGCTACTAAACATCTATTTGATAGACTAGTTTGCCATGCTTAGCTTAGATCGGCCACGAGGTTAGAAACTTGAATGAGTGATAACACCCATGCTTGAAGACCACCGCAGCGGCCCACGCCATGATGCGCTGTTGTCTGCGTACCCCGAAGACGAGAGCAATAGCGGCTGGATGATTAGCTACATCGACATTATGACGCTGTTGGTGGCACTGTTTGTAATTATTATCGCCGCAGCTGGGGTGACAAGCCCGGAGTGGTCTTCTGCGGATAACCAGGTTGAGCCTGATAACCTCATTGTGCGACCGCTGGAAGTGCCGCTGCCAGATGTGTTGGATGAATTTCGTTCACAACGTAGCCCGGTGTTGGCCTCCACTCCTGGAACGCTAAATCCGATGGCGATTAGTGCCGCGCTGGGTGTGGCGGGTTTACCCACCCGTTCTGTCTCCACCTTCAGCGTGCCGCCGCTATTAGCACTCCCTGAGCCAGCAGAGCTAACGCCGGCCGATGAGCTACCGTTCGTTAAGACGCTGTCTGAACGCCTGACACCGATACTTCCTACTCCTTTGGTGCGCGTAGAAGAAGAGGTGGCCACTTCGCCCATGGCAGATTATATGGTGCTGCTGACAGATCGCCCCCCGGTTAATGTTCAGGAAATCAGCGATGAGGCCATCAGCAGCGCCCTAGCGCTGGACACAAGCCTGCCTGAGCGCGTTGAAACGTCAGCGTATCTGCCAAATTTAGAGGGCGTAGAGGTCTCCCGTGTGGCGGAGGGTATTAGCTTGCGGGTGCAAGATAGGCTGCTGTTCCCTTCTGCTACGGCGGAGCTTACCGAAGGCGGCTCATCGTTGGTGGGTAGCCTGCTGGAAACCATTCAGCGCTACGATGGTGAAGTATGGGTAGAGGGGCACTCCGATAGCCAAACCATTAACACGCCGGAGTTTTCATCTAACTGGGCGCTTTCAAGCGCCCGTGCTATCGCCATTGTAGAAGCCTTGGAGGAGGCGGGTGTGGCTTCTGAGCGTTTACGGGCAGTGGGCCTAGCGGCGACCCAGCCGTTAGAAGATAACAGCACGGCAGAAGGGCGTGCCCGTAACCGCCGAGTGGAAGTGGTCATCCATGTGGAGTAGGGCGCACTAGCCAAAGGGTAAGCACAATAAAAAAGCCCGCCGGGGGGGGGAGGCGGGCATTAAAGGGCTTGGCTCACTGCAGCCCACTGACATCAGGTGAGGGGGTCTACGTGAATGTCAGTGAGTACAATATGAGTATAGCTATTTATGAGATTTCGCCAAGCGCTTGTGCAATTTTTTGTAGGCTTTTAGCTCACCTTTTTTGCACCTATTTGGTGCTTTTCTGATGCGCTTTTTTGGTGCTCAAGCCTTCAGCGCCCTTTCTTTGATTTTAAGTATTTGATTTATATTAGATGAACTTCATTGGCATACATTCTGCTTTATTGCTTATCTGAAAGAGACGCCTGCGTAACGGCTTTTAAGATTGCAATAAGGTGGTGCCATGACCGAACAGACTCGCACTGCACATACTCAGACCGAGTTGCCTGATATAGCGCTGTCGCCCGGTAGTGCTGACCCAGCGCTTCAACCGCGCTTGGTGGTCACTGACCTAGACGGTTCCTTGCTAGACCACCACAGTTATGACTTCTCACCAGTAGCGCCTTGGCTGGCGCGCCTAAAAAAGCAGGGCGTGCCCGTTATACCGGTCACTAGTAAAACCCGTGCCGAACTTATTTCCCTGCGTGAAGCGCTAGGCCTGACAGCTACCCCATTTGTGGCGGAAAACGGCGCTGTGATTGGCCTGCCACCGGGCTGGTGTCACGCACGGCTAGACCGCCCAGGTAGTGGCCTGGATGGCGTGGTGGTTAAACACACTGGAGTAGATGTGGGCTTTATCCGGGCACGGCTTAACGTCTGGCGCAAACGCCTGGGCGTTCGTTTTACCCGTATGAGTGAGCTGGATATTACCCAAGTCATGGCGCTTACCGGTTTAGATGAACCCCGTGCCAAGGCTGCCCGAAAGCGTGAAGGCAGCGAGCCGCTTATCTGGGAAGACGACGAGGCCGCGCTGGCAAACTTTCGCTTAGCGCTTGAGGGCGATGGGTTGACGCTGACGCAAGGCGGGCGCTTTTGGCACGTAATGGGCAAAGCCTCTGATAAAGGCAGCGCCGTTGACTGGCTGGTTAAACGATTTACCGCTTTACGGGGTCGTGCGCCGCTCTCATTAGGGCTAGGCGATGGCCCCAATGATATCTCTATGCTGGATGCGGTCGACCAAGCCGTCGTGATTAAAGGCTGTCACGACTTAGCGGTGGTTCCCACAAACACCGCGCTTTATCGCACTAAGGAAACTGGACCAACGGGCTGGGCCGAGGGGGTAGCCCACTGGTGGGGGCGAGACGACCGCCGACTAGCGGCGGTACTCAGCCAACAACCAGAAACGGCCTAACCCAAAAGGGGATCAGTGAATGAGTGACTTTCATCAAAATGGCGTTATCACCGATTTTCATAACCTAACTCGCCGCCCGGTAGAGGCACTGGAGCAGGAGCTGTGTCAGTTTGCTAAGCGTCGCCCGATGGGGTTGATACTGCCGTCGCTGTTTTCCGAGCTGGAAGGTCCGGCGCTTTCTGCCATCGTGGATGAGTTAGTGAAGGTGCCTTACCTCAACGAGATTGTAATTGGCCTGGACCGCGCCGACCGTGAGCAATTCTTGTACGCCCGGGAGTTTTTCTCTCGCTTGCCCCAGCATACGCGCATTCTATGGAACGACGGGCCACGCCTACGCGAGTTAGACGCCGAGCTGGAAAGCCACGATCTGGGAGCGTTAGAACCAGGCAAAGGGCGCAATGTGTGGTACTGCGCAGGTTACGTGCTGGCGTCTGGCCGCTCGTCGGTGGTGGGATTACACGACTGCGATATCCTGACCTACGACCGCAGCCTGTTGGCTCGGCTCATGTACCCCGTGGCTCATCCACGTTTTAACTACCGCTTCTGTAAGGGCTACTACCCGCGCATCGCGGAAGGAAAACTGAACGGCCGCGTTTCTCGGTTGATGGTGACGCCGCTGCTGCGGGCACTAAAAACGGTATGCGGGCCGCTACCCTATTTGGACTACTTAGATAGCTTCCGCTACCCGCTCTCTGGGGAGTTCGCAATGCGCAGCGATGTGCTGGAAGGCATCCGTATTCCTGCCGACTGGGGGCTGGAAATTGGCGTACTCTCTGAGCTGCAGCGCAACTACTCCCACCGCCAGCTATGTCAGGTCGATATTGCCGATGCCTACGATCACAAGCATCAGCCCGTTAGCGAAGATGACGCCAAAGCAGGCCTTAACCGCATGAGCCTGGATATCGCGAAAGCGCTGTATCGCAAGCTGGCCACCCAAGGCGTAAGCTTTAGCAGTGAAGACTTCCGCACGCTAAAAGCCACGTACTATCGTTTAGCACTTGATTTGATCGAAGCCTACGACCACGACGCCACCATGAATGGCCTGAGTTTAGACCGTCACTGTGAAGAGCAGGCGGTGGAGTTATTTGCCAGCAACCTGCTGGAAGCGGGCAACCTGTTTTTGGATAACCCCCGCGAACGGCCATTTATTCCTAGCTGGAACCGCGTTCAGGCCGCTGTACCCGACATACTGGCGCGGATGCACGAAGCGGTAGAGTTGGATAACCAGGGCAGGGTGTAGCTGGGAACTGACACTCCTCGCCCGCCGCGCTTCGCGCTTTGGGCGAGGGTTCTGAGATCACCCCCAGAACCTTCCTGCTTCCACACGCCTTCACTAGATAGCAGCTAGGCCGCTGCCCTCCGCTCCGGTCGCTCCACAGGCTAACCCCGCCAGCCCGGCGGTTTGTATATTCCTGGCCGCGTTGATGTCGCGGTCAATGGGATAGCCGCAGCTTTCGCAGTGCCAGTGACGTTGCGACAGCGGCAGTTTCTCAACCTTGTAGCCACAGCCATGACACCGCTTGCTGCTGGGGAACCACTGGCTCACTTTCACCAGTTGGCGCCCCGCCCAGGCGGCCTTGTATTCCAGTTGCCGGACGAACTCACCCCACCCGGCATCGCTAATGGATTTAGAAAGCCGTCTATTCTTGATCATACCAATGATATTAAGTGACTCGACGCACAGGACTTGGTTTTCGTTAATGAGTGCGCGGGTCGCTTTGTGGGTAGCGTCACGGCGACAGTCGGCGATCTTGGCATGTAGCCGTGCCACTTTCCGGCGGTG
>NZ_FODB01000082.1 GCF_900110265.1 Vreelandella aquamarina
ACGTTCCTGAGCCTGAGAAAAGCCCAGGCGCTACCGATTGCCTATGCGGTGAATTTATCCATCCCCCAAACGCACCTGCTAGCCCGCTTGGCAAGGCTGAACCCCGGCTACGTTGCCGCCCCCGAAAACCTAGATAGCTTCTTTGATAACGATGAAGACTTGAGCTTTGATTTTGATGATTAAGGGTAAAGCGATGATTAAGGGAAAAACGACGATGAAGGTGACGTTACTTGCCATGGCGACGCTGTTGACTGGCTGTAGTGGTGTGCCATTCGTGCCGTTTATTTGAGAGAGAACGAGACCTTGAGCAGCTCCGTTACCCCGCTGATCACTTCTCGCCATGATGATAGGCGGAGGTCAGCGTCTGTTGTTCAGATTCAGTGAGAGGGGCAACGAAGCGTTTTTCCATGGTTCTGTCCGTGTCAGAAATCCTGGCATGGGTGTTACACGAAAACTTTAGATTGGGCACTTAGCATCAAAACGGTGAGTTCAATGTATCGTGCGATGGTCTATCAATATGTTGTTAGTCTAAATAAGCATGCTAAAGGCTGCATCCCTACAAGTCCCAACTCGAGCTGTGGATGGAGAAGACCGGACGCCAGTTCGATGACAAAGAACCCAGCCGGGGCGAGATCCTGACCAGCCCGCTGCACTGGGGCCAAGTCCTCGAGCCGTTGGTCGCCGATCACTACGCCCAGCACACCGGCTACCGGGTGCAGCGCGTCAACGCCATCCTGCAGCACACCGAGCATCCCTGGATGCTGGCCAACCTGGATCGGGAAATCGTCGGCAACGACGAGGTGCAAATTCTTGAATGTAAAACCGCAGGGCTATTTGGGGCGAAGCTCTGGAAAGACGGTGTGCCCGAGTACGTGCAACTGCAGGTGATGCACCAGCTGGCGGTGACCGGACAGCAGGCCGCCGATGTGGCCGTGCTGTTGGGCGGTCATGAGCTACAGATCCACCGCATCGAACGCGACGAGGCGATGATCGCGCAGTTGATTGCCCTGGAGCGGCAATTCTGGGACTACGTGGAAAACGACACCGCACCGCCTGCCGATGGCACGGAATCCGCCGACCGCGCCTTGCGAGCGCTGTTCCCCCAGGATGACGGGGAGAGCATTGACCTCAGTCACGACGTGATGCTCAGCCAGGCGTTTGTCGACCTGCAGCGGGTTCGTCAGACCCTGGACGACGCCAAGAAGGAGGAAGCCAAGCTCAAGCATCGCCTGCAGCAGGCCATGGGCACCGCGACCCTGGCGACGTTCCCCTCGGGGAGCCTGAGCTGGAAACAGACTGCCCCCGTCAAACGCTTGGACACCAAAGCTCTACAAAAAGACCACCCCGGCCTGTGTGCCGACTACCTCAAGACCTACCCCGGCTCACGGCGCTTTGTGGTGCGCAAGTAACTCGGCCACTCAACGCTTAGCCTCAACCGATTAAACGCCTCAGCGCGGCTCTCCGGCCGTTCTGGGGCGTTTTGCGTTGTGGGGGCGCTCAATTCCATACCACCCGACAACTCATCACTGATGTGCTGATGTAGTAAGGAGATTTCCATGCTCAAAGGCTTAGCCATTACCCCGCCCATACTGGGGCGCATCACCATTGGTAAGCTGGTCGACAACAACGGTAAACGCTTACCGCAGAAAGATGACCAGTTCACCATTACCTCCCAACTGCAAACCAAAGAGGGCTGGATACGCCACCCACTCGATGAACAGCTGCGCAGCGAGCAGGAAGGCAAGCTGCGCCAGATTCCCATTCGCCTACTGTTCAACGATCCCGACCTTAACTTGCGCGCCGAGTACGCGCTGTTCGACCGCCAGACCGCTCGGCCGTTGTGTGTGGGGGATGGGGGGCAGTGCAAACGGCGTACCCGCGAGGGCATGGAGACGTTGCCGTGCCCGGCACCCGACGCCTGCCCCTTGGCCCAGGGCGGTGCCTGCAAGCCCTACGGGCGGCTGAACGTGCTGATCGGGGATGACGACCCGCTGGGCAGCTTCATTTTTCGCACCACGGGCTTCAACTCGATTCGCACCCTGGCGGCACGCTTGGCGTATTTCAAAGCCATCTCGGGTAACCGGCTGGCGTGCATGCCGTTGGAGCTTCGGCTACGCGGCAAGTCCACCCGCCAGAGTCGCGGCACCCCGATTTTCTACGTCGACATTACCCTGCGCGAGGGCTGGACGCTGGAAGAAACGCTAGCAGAAGCCCAGCGTCTGGATGAATGGCATCAACAAACCGGCTTTGACCAAAAAGCCCTCGACCGTGCCGCCAAGGCAGGGTTTGCCAACGGGGCGTTTGAAGACAGTGCCGACGAATCCGCCGACGTGGTAGAAGAGTTCTACCCCGACGCACCGGAGCACCCACCGAGCCAGCAGGACGCCCATGCCCCGGTGACGCTCGCCGACAAGCTGCAGGCCAAAAGCCAGCAGCAGGGCAAGGCTGACCCCGAGGCAACCACCGAAGATGAAGCATCCTCATCATCTTCCGATAGTAAGCCAACCACGCAACGCCAGGCCAAACGCGCCTAAGCCCCTTTTCCAGCGTTACCCCCTTTCTCAACCGACACACCACCGCTGCCTTAACGATGCCCGCTGCCCAGAAGGCGCGGGCCGTTATGCCGTGGTTGACCGATAAGGAGATTCACCCATGCGCATTCTCACTCACGACCAACTCCACCGCACCGCCCCCGCCATCTTCGCTCGCGAGCCCGATGAAGCCGTCTCCAAGCGCTACGGCTTCGTGCCCACCATCAACGTGGTCGATGCTCTTCAGGCTGAGGGCTGGTATCCCGTGCGTGCTCAACAAACCAACGTCCGCCAGGCCGAACGCCAGAGCGTGGCGCGGCACATGATCCGTTTTCGCCAAGACCCTGATCGTCAATTAACGGTCGGTGACAGCATTACCGAACTGGTACTCACCAATAGCCACGACCGCAGTGCGGCCTTTCAGCTCGACCTGGGTTTGTTCCGATTGATTTGTCTCAACGGAATGGTCACGACGGTTGGGGACGTGGGCGGTATTCGCGTGCGTCATGGCAAGCAGATCGTTGATGAGTTATTGGAAGGCTCGATTCAACTCAGCCACCAAGTGCCCCGCATTGCGGAAGGGGTGGAGGCGTTTCAATCCACCTTAATCAGCCGAGGCGAAGCTCAACTGTTTGCCGAGTCTGCTCTGTCGCTGCGCTATGGCGACGACTGGCAGCAAGCAAGCCCCATCCAACCCACCGATGTGCTCGAAGCCCGACGCAGCGAAGACGCCAACGGCTCGCTGTGGAGTGTCTTCAACCGCACCCAGGAAAACCTCTTCAAAGGCGGCTTACGTGGCCGTTCTCCCTCCGGTCGGGCAACTCGCACCCGACCGATTAACAGCGTCGCTGAGGACGTGCGCCTGAACCGGGCGCTTTGGAAGCTCACCGAACGCTTCGCTGAGCTGAAAGGCGTTGATTTGGCAGCATAAATCGATGGCCATTTTTCTACGGATTTTTCTACAAGGAGAGACCATGAACGCACCGCTGAACCCTGCCACGCTGGCCGATGCCCAACTGATCGCCGGGGAGACCCCCGGCACCTACCGCGTCAATGGCGACGTCACCGACGCCCAGCTATTACACCTGGCCAAGATGATTGCCCATAAGCGCTTGCGTAAAGGCAACAAACTCGGCAGCCCTGATGAAGTTCATCGCTGCCTGCAAACCCTACTGCTCGACTACCCCTATGAAGTATTTGGTACGTTGCTATTAGACACCCAGCACCGGCTAATCGCCTTTGATGAGCTGTTTCGGGGCACGATTGATTCCGCGAGTGTCTACCCGCGTGAAGTGATCAAGCACGCCATTGAACACAACGCAGCGGCGGTGATACTTGTCCACAATCACCCCAGCGGTGATCCCGAACCCAGCGACGCCGATCGACGCATTACCCAGCGGCTTCAACAAGCGCTGGGCTTGGTGGATATTCGGGTGCTGGATCATGTCGTGGTGGGTCACGAGGGCTATACCTCGTTTGCCGAGCGGGGGTGGCTGTAGGGTTGCCACCACCACCCTTCCCCTTCGATACCGTCCTCCCTGCCTCACGCCTGCCCTGACCGGCAGCGTGGGGCGGGGCTGGCTTCGTATCTTTTTTTCTTTACTCGGCAGGTAGATAGGGTGAAAGGAAGCGTAAGGAGATAGCGCTTGACAAGCGGCGCTGTGGTAACATAAGGCCATTGCGACAGGAGTTTCCATGAGCGAGCTACTCGACCCCACCAACGATTACGTTTTCAAGCGGCTGTTTGCCGAAGCGCCGGATCTGCTGGTGGACCTGATCAACGATTTGCGCCCCGATCTGCCCGACATCACCTCGGTGGAGATCTTGAATCCCAACATCGAGCCGACGGAGCTGACGGGCAAGTACATCATCCTCGATGTGCTGGCTCGTGATGGTCATGGCCACTGCTACAATGTCGAGGTACAGGTACGCCGCTACGGCGCATGGCACAAGCGAGGGCTGTTCTACTTGGCTCGCACGCTGGGCAGCCAACTGAGCGCCGGGGAGGACTATCAGGAGCTGCGTGCCTCGGTGGGCTTGCACCTGCTGGACTTCGACCTGTTTACGGAAAAAGCCACCGAGCGCGAGCAAGCGGTATGGCGCTTCGAGATGCGCGATGAACGCCAGCCCGACGTGACGCTGGGGAACATCCTGCAGATGAACCTGATCGAACTGAACAAGGCGGATCGCCTGGGCTTGCCGGAAGGCCCGTTGCGCGCCTGGATCACCTTCTTCAAGCACTGGCAGGAGGAACTCACCATGGCCAATGTTGCCCATGAACCGGTCAAGAAGGCGATGAGCCGTATCCGCGAGCTCAGCGCTGACGAAGAGACCCGCCGCCTGGCCTTTGTGCGGGAGCGAGCGCTGCGGGATGAGGTATCGTTGCTGAATGATGCACGTCGCGAAGGCCGTGAGGAAGTTGCCAGGAATCTGATTGAAATGGGACTTTTGACGGATACACAGATCTCGAGTGTCTCGGGGCTCACTGAGACTGAGGTGAAAGCGCTCCGAAATGAGATAAAGCACTGATGACAAGGTGCCGTATCCGCGAACTCAGCGCCGATGAAGAAACGCGCCGCCTGGCGTTCGTGCGGGAGCGGGCGTTGCGGGATGAGGTGTCGCTGCTGAATGACGCGAAGCGTGAAGGACGGCATGAAGGAGTAGAAGGAATGCTTCGCAAGCAAATTGCCCTGAAATTTGGAGAGCTACCTGAATGGGTAGACGAGCGCATTGCCTCCGCGTCGGATGCACGGCTCGACGACTGGGTAGCGCAGATCCTGACAGCGGATAGTCTGGAGGCCCTGCTGGGTAAGCACTGATCCCATCGTCACCTATAACCCCGCCTGACGCACAAAAAGGGCAGCCCTGGTGGCTGCCCTTGCTGTATCTGCCTGATTTTTTTCTTTCCTCCGGCTTCTCTCGGTTCATGCTAACCCGCGCCGCTGGCATCTCCCTGTGACTCCCCTGGGGGCGGACTGCGGGTGATCGCCGTTCGGGGCGGTCGCGTGGGTCGCCCCGCCAACGTGTTGCCCGCTGACAGCGACGCCGGGGTCGGCACGCTGTTCATCGCCGTGCTGGCCGCTTCCAGCAGGGTTTCCTGGCTCAGGTGCGCATAGCGCTGCGTGGTGCGGATCTGGGTATGGCCCAGGATCTTCTGTACCTCATAGATCGACCGTCCGCCATTGACCAGGAAGCTGGCGAAGCTATGGCGCAGATCGTGGATGCGCAGGTCAGCCAACCCCGCCCGTTTCCTCACGCTATCCCAGGCGTAGTGAATGCTCGTATACGGCTGTTTCGTCTGCGGATTAGCGAACGAGTACGGGCAGTCCTCGATGCGCGGCAGATTCTCGATCAACTGGATCGCAGCGTCCGACAGGGGCACGTAGCGGGTCTTGCCGCTCTTGTTGAACTCGATCGTCCACAGCCTCGACTCCGTATCGAAGTCCTTCCATTGGGCGTTGAGCATCTCGCTCAATCGGGCGCCGGTCAGCAGCAGCATCGTCACGATGGCCTTCAGCTGCGGCGATTTGGTGGATTCCAGCGCCTCGAACAGCTGTCTGGCCTCGTCTTCGGTGAGATAGCGCTCCCGCTTGTTGTTTTCCTTGTAGCGCCTCACGTTCTTGAGCGGATTCGCGGTCAGTCCTGTCTCCCAGCGGATCGCCAGGTGGAACACCGTGTTGAGCATGTCGTATACGCGGTTGGTGCTCGCCGGTTTGTGGGTCAGGCGGTGATCGCTGAGCAGTTTGATCGCATGGCGGTTCGTGATCTCGTCCAGGTGCAGATGACCCCAGTGCGGTAGCACATGGGCGCGTAACAGGATCTGATCGGTCTCCCAGGAGCGCTTATGGCTGCGGATGTAGGGCATATAGCTCTCGTTCACGAACGCCGATAGCGTCGGTATGGCTTTCATAGCCGCTTTGCGGTCAAACGGGTCGTTGCCTTGGGCGATGCCGCTCAGGTAGCGCCGGGCGAGCTCTCTGGCCTCCGCCAGCGTCAGAACCGTGGCCGAAGCCAGCTTTTTCTCCCGCATCCGCCCGTGATCCGTGGCGTAGCGCAGGTACCAGGTCTTTTGACCGGAATAGAGCACCTTTAGCAGCAGCCCTGTGAGTTTCAGATCGAAATAGTCGATCTTTTTCTTGCCCTTCGGGCACAGGTTGCTACGATCCACGAAGCTCTGGGTCAGGTTCTGCGATGGCATGGCGGTTCCTCTCCATTTGGCTGAATATCGGTTAATAAATACCGATATGCTATTAATGATGCTAAAACGCTATCATTGATAGCTAATGCGTACTTTATAGCTTCAGAGTCGTGAGGAGTAAACCCTAATGGAAGAAAAAAACCGTTTTGCGCTCGCCATGCGCATGGGCCGCGCTGCCCTCGGCATGTCTCAGCAAGAATTCGCAGAAGCGTTGGGTGTGGCCAAATCCACGGTCGCCCGGAACGAAACCCTGGAGATGGCCATGCGAGCGGACACGTTGACCGCCATGATGCGGCTTTTCCGCGAGCGTGGGATCGACGTCGACCTATTGGGGGCCACCGACACGCTCACCATCACGGTGACTGCAAAAGGCCTCGAAGCGTTGGAAAACCGTCGAATGGAGAAAGGGAAGGAGAAGTAGAAGGGCGATAGAAACACGGATCCGGCTGGAGGCCGCGCCAATGCTTGCTCTGAAGGTGATTCAAAATATACGAATCTGCTACCAGAAATAGAATTATCGAAGAAAGGTCGCAGGGAAGGGCTAGAGAGGTGGAAAAAACCTGGAAAATCAATGAGCCGGGGGGGTGTAGCAGTCGCAGGGCTCACTGAAGCACTGGAAACGCATCAAGCTGCTGTTGCTGCCAAGTCCGACTTCCTTGAAGAAGCGGTCGAGGTTAAAGCCGTTGCTGACGAAATCGTCGCTGCCGGTGATGAGCCGACCGAAGAAGAGATCGAAACCGCTGTTGGCGAAGCAGTAGACACTGCCCTGACTACTCTGAACGGTGCTAACTCTTCTAAGTACGTCAGCTACGATCTGACTGCAGCTTCTCCGGCGGCTCTGACTCAAATGATTGCCGATATCGAGGAAGATCTGGCCAAGGAACTTCAAGATGCGCGTGATGACATCGCTGAAATCTCCGGTCTGCAAACTGCCCTGAACGCTTTGGTTTCTGCTCACGGTCGCTATGTGACAGCCGTTGATGCAGAAGAAGAAGCTGATCTGGATGCACAGGGTGAGCTGGCCAAGTTAATCGCTCGCAATGCGCCTAATATTGATGGCTCAAGCTTTGAAGCGATTGCTGACTTCGGCGATCTGGCAGAAGGTGATTTGGTCGTAAACAATGGCAGCGCTGGCGAACTTATCGTTATGGGTGCGAATGGCAAGCTAGTTGCTGGTGCTGACGCGACTGGCGTTGATGGCCTTGCTGCCCTGTTGTCTGCTGCTCAAGAGTTTGTTGATGCCAGCATTCTGCTTGAAAGCCGTGAAGAGTCGCTAGTCGCAGCTGCTAATCGCGTCTACGATACCGAGGCAGAAGCCGAGTCCAACACCTTTGCGACTGCCGACGCTGTGATTGATGGCGATAACATTAACGCCACTGCGTTTGAACAAGGTGATGACCTGGCAACAGGCTTCCTGACTGCTAAGCAGAACGTTGATGCCTTTGCTTCCGTTCTGGAAGATTACCAAGCTGTCAAGCAGCTAGCCGACAACCTGGAAAGCCTGAACGACGATCTGAAAGCTGCGGTTGATGCTATCGAAGCGCTGGACTACGAGCTTGGCGAAGAAGTGGGCACCGAAGCTAACGATCTGTTCGTGTTCACTGGCGACGAGATGGCAATTGACCTGTTCGGCGAAGTTGGCAACGACCTGCTGTTCATCGGCAATGAGTTCAGCCGGGGTGCCGACCTGGAAGCAGGCGACGACTCTGCTCTGGAAATCTTCTTCACTCAAAATGGCGATGACACTGTCATCACCGTTGAAGAAGCGGCATTTGGTTCTAGCGCTTCTGCTGCGGAAGTTGTTGAAATCACCCTCAACGGTGTAAATGCTGAAGACCTGCAGTTCGAAAACGGCTACGTATCCGTTGTAGAAGTTGCCTAAGCTCCTTTGAGCTAGGTAGCAGGGGGAGGGCAACCTCCCCCTTGCTCCTTGCAAGTCATCGGCTGGTTCAGTACAGGCCGCCGGATGCAGTAAGCTCTAACCAGCCTACTTGCCCAGAAAAGTACGATCTAACCCCTGGCCTCGGCTGGGGGTTTTTTATTCGTGGCTAAGGCTGAGAAAATACCGCCCTACAACAGCGCTATTTCCTCAGTGTTGGTTCATCATTACTCGTTTTTCCAGGGAGTCTTTATGTCCTCACCCCTCGTACTAAGCCCCAAGGAGTGCCAGGGCAAGGCCTGGCATCCGCCTGTCGATGCAAGCTTTGCCGCCCAGCAAGCGCTACTGCCCCTGCACGCAGGCGAACTCGCCAAAGCCGCTGCCACCATGCCGTTAGCCTTGATGAAAGAGGGGCGCGAGTGGCGGTTAGTCGGTGTGTGCGGCATCGAAACCGGCCATAACCTCTTCATCAAAGACGGCCAGTGGCTAGGCAACTACAAGCCCACGTGGCTCTCCACCTGGCCGTTTGCGGTGGTGACGGTAGGCGAGAAGGGCATCGTCACGTTTGACCGCGACAGTGGCCTATTGGCCGAAGAGAGTGCCGGTGAGCCGTTCTTCGATGTGCAAGGTCAAATGACGGAGGCGGTATCTACCCGGGTTGAGGCGCTCAAGGCTGCGCATGGTAAGCACCAAGCGACACAAAAAGCGCTGGCGGCCCTCGCTAAGGCTAACGTCATCACCCCCTGGCCAGAGGCGTTAAAAAG
>NZ_FODB01000062.1 GCF_900110265.1 Vreelandella aquamarina
TGCCGCATCCTTGAGTTCGATGGTGAAGAAGACCATGTTCACCTGCTCGTGGAATATCCGCCGAGGCTGTCGATCAGTGTGCTGGTCAACAATTTGAAATCCACGTCGTCCCGACGGGTGCGGTTCTTGAATGCCCATATTCCGCGCCTCAGCAAGAGCGCCGTGCTGTGGTCGAGATCGTATTTCGCTTGTAGCGCAGGCGGAGCCACTATCGAGACGCTCAAGGCTTATGTGCAGGGACAGAAGACACCAGAATAGGGCCGCTTGTGCGGCCCCCGCTTACCTCCCCGCCCGAGTGGGCGAGGGTTCACGCGGGTTTTTGCTGAGGTTTAGGCGGAGGCTGCCATAGGCAATTGCACCAACAAGACGAAAAGTCATTGCTGCAGCGTTGACTCTAATCAGGGGGGGCAGGATCCATCATCATGTTAGAAATGCTTTTGGGTAGCAGGCCATATTTTTACGTTAGGTTCAGGCTCGTTTCAGGTTAACGCCGTATAAAGAACAAGTGACAATAACCTCTGAGGTAAATGACCATGCGCAACATCTCCTTAACAACGTCTTTGTTTGCCCTTTCACTCAGTTTGATAACGAGTGCGGCATGGGCTTCGCCCGGCCAAGGCAGTGGTGACAATGGCCTAACCGAGGCTGACGTTGACCGCACGATCAGCCTTGAGGCTGGCGATATGTGGTTCGACCCTGAAGAGCTAGAACTGGCGGCTGGGGAGGTGGTTAAATTTGAAATCACCAACACCGGCAATTTAGAGCATGAATTTGTGATTGGTAGCAAAGAAGCCCAAGAAGAACATCGCCAGATGATGCTAAACATGGCCAATGGCGGAGGCCATGACATGTCAAATATGGCACACGGTGAAGGCCACGATATGTCCAATATGTCAAACGGCGATGGTCACGATATGGCCAGCATGGACATGGCAGGTGTCACCATTGCGCCTGGTGAAACCGGGACTTTATTATGGAGTGTCCCTGACAATGTTAACGAGCTAGAGTATGCCTGTAACATTCCTGGTCATTATGAATCCGGCATGTACGGCAATTTTTCTCTCTAATCTGACGTATATCCATGAAACTGTTGCTACTTGAAGATGATGACTTGCTAGCGGAAAGCTTGGCAGAGAGTCTCAAAGACAACGGTTACCTGGTTGATTTGGCCGCTTCCTTGAAAGCGGCCAAGTCGCTGATGGCAACCGAGCATTATGAACTGGCGATCTTAGATGTCGGTTTGCCCGACGGCTCAGGGCTGGATCTGCTCGCCCAGTGGCGCAGGCAAAAACGCGACACGCCTATTTTGATCCTGACGGCCCGCGATACCTGGGAAGATAAAGTTATCGGACTTGAAACCGGAGCCGATGACTATCTCACCAAGCCTTTCCACGAAGCCGAACTTATGGCTCGCCTGAAGGCCTTGCTACGCAGGCAGTCTGGTCAGTTATCTCAAGTGATCACGCTTAACGGCATTTCGTTGGATGAAGCGGGTCAACGAGTGTGCTTAGAAGGTGAAACGTGGCGTTCGCTCACAGCGACCGAGTTTCGGTTACTGCGCTACTTAATGCTGCATCCTGATCGCATTCACTCGAAAGAGCAGCTACTAGAGCAGCTCTATGCATTGGATCAGGATGCCGCCGCGCCTAACTTGGTGGAAGTCTACATCGCTCGTCTGCGCCGTTATCTCGGTAAATCAGTCATTCAAACGCGACGTGGTCAGGGGTATTTCTTTGCTTCACATTGATAGACGCAGTTTACGCATTCGGCTACTCGCATGGCTAGGCGGCGTCGCGCTACTGGTGGTGGTCACCACGTGGCTATTGCACGGGATCTTTTTACAGAGCCTGGCAAGGGATTTTTTAGGTGAACGCTTACAACGTGAAGCAAACCACGCGGTCGCGCAGCTAGAGCAAGACCAAACGGCTGTACCGACTGCGCTCGACTCGGTTAGCCAAGGCTATCAAGTCTTTCATCATCTCTACGTACTCCGTTTCAATGGCTTAGTCAGCGCTTCTGACCCGCAATGGCAGCAACAGCTGGCTCCGTTGCTAGATGAGAGCGGCGATGCCCTAATAGATGTGAATCGCGGAACACAGCACATGCTCGTCTATCGCCGCCATTTTGAGTGGCAGGGCACGCAGGGTGTGCTATTGGTGGGCGAGGATTTTTCCCAAGTAGAAGCAGGGCTTGCAACTTTGCACTGGTGGGTTGGTGGGATCGCCGCCGTGCTTTTAGGGATGCTCATCATGCTCAACATGCTAGCGGTTAACCGTGGACTCATACCACTCTGGCAACTGCGCCAACAACTTGAAGCATTGCGATCAGGCAAACGTGATCGCTTGTCATTAGTAGCCCCTTCGGAGCTAGATGAATTAGTCGACCAGTTGAACTGGTTCATGGACGACATTGATCTTCGTCTGAAGCGCTCGCGAGAATCGGTCGCCAACCTATCACACGCATTAAAAACCCCGCTGGCAGCAATTACCCAAGTACTGCGCGGCAATCGGCCCATTGATGAAAACCGACGGCATAAACTGCTCAGTCGTATTGAAGATATTAACGCTCAGTTAGCTGCAGAGCTGCGTCGTTCGCGTATTGCAGGGCCTAACGCGGGTCGAATGGCGAACGTCACGCGAGATAGTTCACGGCTCATCGAGATGTTCCGTAGTCTTTACCCTGAGCGCATTTTCAACCTTACCCACTCGGCACACGAGAAAGACCAAGTGCCTATTGAGGCTCACGACTTTTCTGAAATATTAGGCATCGTGCTCGATAACGCTGGCAAATGGTCGAATAGGTGCATTAATTGCGATATTGCCGTCTCCACTACCACACTCACGCTCACCACTGATGATGACGGTTTCGGCGTTGCAGAAGAAGATCTTTCGCGCTTGGGAGAGCGTGGCACACGATTGGATGAACGCCGTCCCGGCTACGGCTTAGGCCTGTCGATTCTTGCGCAGTTAATTGCCCGCTACTCAGGGCACTCGCGCTTTGAGCGTAGTCCACTGGGTGGACTGCGCGTTACGGTTACGTTGCCTCTTGCAGTTGAAGTGATTAATTAATCACTATTCAGCTTTGATTCAGCTTCTTCCATCAAGATGGTGCCATTCATCATTGACGGGAGTTACACATGGCACGCTCAAGCATCATTTCTCACCCGCTTTCTCGCCGGCAGGTCCTAAAAGGCGGCGCTGCCCTAGGAATAGGTTCCGCTGCGGCAATGGGATTAACCCCCGCCTGGGCAAACCCCTGGGGCCGTACCAACGTCTATGCTCAGGGCGTTGAAGAAGGGCCCGAGGTATCGCTGGCGATCCGCCGTGAATCGTTGCCTATTGACGGACAAGAAGCCCAACCAATTACCATTAACGGTACCAGTCCTGCCCCGCTGATTCGTTTGAAAGAAGGTCAAGACGCCGTACTGCGTGTCACCAACCTGCTGGACGAGCCCACCTCCATCCACTGGCATGGTCTCATTCTACCGCCGGAAATGGATGGTGTGCCTGGCGTTAGCTTTGCAGGTATCGCCCCTGGTGAAACCTTTACCTACCGTTTTCCCGTCCGTCAGAACGGTACCTACTGGTACCACAGCCACTCCGGCTTGCAGGAACAGCTCGGCCACGCCGGGCCGTTGATAATTGACGCCGCCGAGCGCGAACCCATCCGCTACGACCGTGAGCACGTATTGCTGCTCACCGACTGGACCTTTGAAGATCCCATGTCGGTGTTCCGTAATCTGAAAACGATGGAAGGGTACTACAACTTCCAAGAGCGCACGATTGCTGATTTTTTCGCCGATGTTCGCGAAAAGGGTTTCTCACAAACTGCCGAGATGCGCGGCATGTGGGCCAAAATGCGCATGAGCTCGAGGGATATTGCCGATGTGACCGGCAGTACTTATACCTACCTGCTCAACGGCCACTCCCCCCAGGAAAACTGGAACGCGCTGTTCAAGGCAGGAGAGCGTATACGGCTACGCGTGATTAACGGCTCAGCCATGTCTTACTTCGATGTCCGTATACCCGGCCTGAAGATGACCGTGGTGGCCGCTGATGGCCAGCCAGTGCAACCTGTTCCCGTTGATGAGTTCCGTATTGGCGTGGCGGAAACGTACGATGTGCTTGTTTCACCAGAAGATGATCGAGCCTATACCATCTTCGCCGAAGCCATGGATCGGAGTGGCTACGCTCGCGCCACGCTAGCCCCGCGTGAAGGCATGCAGGCGGAGATTCCCAAGCGCCGCCAAATTGCCGACCGCGGCATGGAAGCCATGGGTGCCCACGGTATGGGCGGTATGGATCACTCCAACATGGCGGGGATGGATCACTCTGGCATGTCCAACATGTCGGGGATGGATCACTCTGGCATGTCCAACATGTCGGGGATGGATCATTCCAGCATGGCTGGGATGGATCACTCCGGTATGTCCAACATGCAAGGCATGGATCACTCTACTATGGGAGGCATGGCAGCCGAGCAGGCCAAAATAGGCGCAAACGGTTTGCTTCTCGCTGGTGAAGCCCAGCCCGGCTCTCGCTACGACCAGGCGGGCATCGGCATCGACCCCGACGAACGACGCATATTAGTCTACCGGGATCTCAAAGCGATCACACCATGGCCTGATCGCCGTGAGCCAGGCCGTGAGCTTGAGCTGCACCTGACCGGCAATATGGAGCGTTATATATGGTCGTTCGACGGTAAGAAGTTTAGCGAAGTGACCGGCCCTATTCATTTTGTGAAAGACGAGCGGCTGCGCCTAATTCTGATTAACGACACCATGATGGAGCATCCTATCCACCTCCACGGCATGTGGATGGAGCTGGAAAACGGCCAAGGGGAATTGATACCACGCAAACACACCCTAAATGTGAAGCCCGGTGAGCGCGTATCTGCGTTGATCACCGCAGATGCAGAGGGCAGTTGGGCGTTCCACTGCCACCTTCTCTATCACATGGATGCCGGCATGTTCCGCGTTGTTCAGGTTTCTTAAGGAGGCAGTATGAAAACCAAGCACTACTTAACCCTCGCCAGCGCCGCCCTCGGCATGGCCGCCGCCACGACTGCTCAAGCCGAAGACGGCTATGACGCCCCGGCCGGCTGGCCGTCACCGGTCGTGGAGCACCCGATGACCACGGTACGGGTCGATCGCTTGGAATATGCTTCGCCCGACAAGGGGGGGGATGCCTTGGTCTGGGATTTCCAGGCCTGGTATGGCGGTGATTTCAATCGCCTATACGTGGAAGGCGAAGGCCAAAACGTCCAGGGCGATGGCGAAGATGCAGAATTCGAGTCCCTCAACCTGCTTTATAGTCGTTTGATTGCCGACTTCTGGGAACTTCAGGGCGGCATCGGTTATCAGGGCGGTATCGCTACGAATGACTATCCCGAACGCTATTTCGGCGTCATCAGCCTATTGGGGCTCGCCCCCTATCGCTTCGAGACCGATCTCGACTTGATGATAAGCGATGAAGGCGATATCTCCGCCAGCCTGGAAAGCGAATACGATCTGCGCCTGACTCAGCGGCTCTACCTACAGCCGCGTACCGAAATTGCCGTAGCTGCCAGCGAAGTTAAGGAGTTTGGTGTGGGTGAGGGCCTTAACTCAGTGCGTGTCGGCATGCGCCTGGGCTACGAAGTGACCAGACGCTTTGCGCCTTACGTGGGCGCTTACTGGGAAAAAGAGTATGGCGATACCGCTGACCTTTCTCGTGCTGGCGGGAATAATACCGAAGATACCGGCGTGGTGGCAGGTGTCAGGTTAATATTTTAAATCGTTAAGCACTCTATAACTTGCGCCACCGAAAGGTGGCGTTTTTTTTGCTAATAAACCACTAAATTCAGCTTCAACTCATACTCTAAGGTTATTATTAAATTGTAAATAACCAGCGGAGTAAACCACCATGAAAATTAAAGCAATTGTTTTTAGTGCAGTAGTAGCAAGTATCCTCTCTACACCTGTATTAGCGAGCTTAGGCAATACAACACAGAATCTTCCCTTACTAGAAAGAGGCGTATCTTCTACACAGATGCTTGCCCAGGGGCAACCTAAGCGTTTCAATATTAACATTGAACAAGCGACTACACTGAAAGTAGTGAGTGAGCACTTTCCAGGATTTACCAGCACTGGCAACCGCATTTCAGCTGTTCTTTATAATGAGGCGGGACAGAAGGTAGCAGAAGCTTCCAGCCCACGGGGGCACTTCGAACTTGTTCGTCAGCTGCAACCGGGCAATTATCAGCTTGAGGTGAGTGGTAGCTCATTGGGAGGTAATAACCAAAGTGACAGTAACCGTTATGAACTACATGTCGCCTATTGATATCCTTTAGTCTTGACATGAATTAAGAAGGTCAGCCATGAGCTGACCTTTTTTATGAAAAACTAGTATCTCGGCAAACAAATTCAGCTTTAATTCAGGAATTTTCGCTAACGAGCTATGGTGATTTCTGGTGTATGGAAGCAGGCTGAAGGGGTGGCGTATCCTGTTGGTTGATCACCGCCAAGATCACAACCAACAGAGGAATGATACGCCATGTCCAAGTCTAACCTGCACGCTCTTTCACAACCAGAGGTGGCCACCACCGACCCATTGCACGAGCTGATCCGTCAGGGTGCCCGTGACCTGATTGCCAAGGCGGTCGAGTCGGAGCTTCAGGGCTTGCTGAACCAGTATGCCGATGTTTCAACACCTGATGGGCGCCAAGCTGTGGTGCGCAACGGACACCTACCCAAGCGCACAATCCAGACAGGCGTTGGGGATGTTGACGTTCAGGTGCCCAAGGTCAGAGACCGCAGCGGCTCCGGCATTCGCTTTAACAGCCAGCTCCTGCCGCCGTACTTGAAGCGGGCTCGGAGTCTGGATGAGCTCATCCCTTGGCTCTACCTGCGAGGGGTCTCCTCTGGCGACTTTCAGGAGGCTCTGAACGCCTTGGTCGGTGAGCAGGCCAAGGGGTTGTCCGCCAATACGGTGACCCGGCTCAAGGCCCAGTGGCTGAAGGAGCACGAGGAGTGGTGTCACCGTGACCTGGGCCAGAAGCGCTACGTTTACTGGTGGGCGGACGGTGTCTACAGCAATGTCCGCCTGGATGACCGGCTCTGCCTGCTGGTGATCATTGGGGTCACTGAGCACGGCCACAAGGAGCTGGTGGCTGTTGAAGATGGCCACCGGGAGTCTGAAGCCAGCTGGCGTGAGCTGCTCACTGGCTTGCGGGAACGTGGCCTGGATCATGCGCCCAAGCTGGCCGTAGGCGACGGGGCTCTGGGCTTCTGGAAAGCGCTGAGCAAGGTGTTTCCGGAAACCCGGCACCAGCGGTGCTGGGTGCACAAGACCGCTAACGTACTGGACAAGCTGCCCAAGTCAGTACAACCGAAAGTGAAGTCAGCCTTGCACGAGATCTATCTGGCGGAGACCCGTGACAGCGCACACAAGGCCTTTGACAGCACGTTGAAGCGGTTTCAGGACAAGTACCCGAAGGCCATGGAAAACCTTGAGAAGGACCGGGACGAGCTGTTGGCCTTCTACGATTTCCCGGCCATTCACTGGATTCACTTGCGGACCACCAATCCGATTGAATCCACCTTCGCCACCGTGCGGTTAAGAACCAAGCAGAGCCGATCCTGCGGCTCTCGCGACACCACCTTATCGATGGTGTTCAAATTACTCCAATCCGCCCAAAAACGCTGGAAGCGGATCAAGGGGTTCGACCAACTGAAGCTGGTCGTGGACAACGTCCAGTTTCGGGATGGAGAGCAGGTGGATGATCAAACTGGCAGAGACGCCGCCTGATGGTCATACACCAGATTTGACAATAACTCTTCGCTAACTTTATAGTGCCGCAATCGGCGTAAAAACAAGACAATTCATAAAGAGGTGTCATCATGTGGAATAACAAGAAGATTCCCTTGGTCAGCATGACGGTTATGGCCTTGGCAATCGGCTCGACGTATGTTTCGGCCCTGGAAATCCAATCGGGAGAGACCACCGTGAGTCTTTATGGCTACGCCAGGCTGAACATGGCTTACAACTTCGATCGGGATGCCGGATCGGCAAACGAAGGTTACTTTGGAGAAGTCGAAAGGTCGGAAGGTAAGGTCGGTGATCAGTTTCAGATATCCGCCACCCAGAGCCGCATTGGCTTTCGAACCAGCACGCCTGTCGAGGGGAGCACGCTAGACACCGTTATCGAAGGGGACTTCTGGTCCTACAACGATGACAATACGCGCTTCAGACTACGGCATGCCTATGGGTCCTGGAATGGCATCCTTGCCGGGCAGACCTGGTCGAATTACAACACCTTCGTCGCCGCCACGCCCACACTGGATTTCTTTAGCACGGCGGGAAGCTATGGTGGCTATGGTACGCGCCTTGCCCAGTTGCGCTACACCATTGGAGGATTCTCGATAGCTGCGGAAGATCCAAAAGCACAGCTGGCGGAGAACATCGATGGTTCCTTACCTGAAGACGCCTCCTTGCCAGATAATGACGATGCCGTATCATCGATGCCCGCGTTGAGCCTGCGCTATGAAGATAGTATGGGTGACTTTTCCTACTCAATCGCCGGCATCGCCCGGCAGCTGAAGTACGATACCGGCAGCGAGAAGGATACGGAAATGGGCTATGGGGCCTTCGCCGCAGGTGCCTACCATGCCGGACCGGTGACCTTGAGAGCGATCGTGAACGCCAGCGAGGGGGCGAACAGTTACCTCTATCTGTCTGGCGATTACTTCAACGGTGCCGATGCCTACGTCGATACCAACGGTAAGCTGCAAACGCTATCTGGCGATAGCGGAGCCCTTGGTCTTTCTTATCAAATATCACCACACTATTCACTGAACGCGTCCCATGGCTATACCGATGTCAAATTGGGCGACCCTACCGTAGGTGGGAATGCAGGTAGAAAGAACAAGAATACATTTCTTAATCTGATGTGGACTCCCAACGAACGCTTGATGTACGGAATTGAGTACGGCTATTTCGAAACGGAGTTGGCCGATGGCCGTGAAGAAGATGCGAGCCGTATGATGGTGGCTGCCCAGTATAGTTTCTAGGGTGAGTTAGTAGCATAGCAGAGAAGCTGTTTTGATCGATTGCTTGGGCGTATGCCCAAGCTTTTTTATGGTTCTTCGTCACTTCATGTGGGGCCTGATCGAACAGGCGACCCACAATACCACTGTCACTAAACTGAATAAGAAAGATCAGTCGCGTCGGGAACACTTCCCGGCGGGTGACCTTCTTATTGTTCTGGTGCTCAGCCTGAGCAAACGAGATCTGTTTCATCGAGAACTCTGGCGGGTAGTGGAAAACTGTATTTTGCCCTGCCGGTGGCACTTAGGCAGCAACGGTCGTATTTATGCAGTGTTTCCTTAAAAGAGGCTCGCAGTAGGCTTGCTTCTACTAGAGTTTATTTCAAAATAATTACCTCAATAATTTGAAAGCCTGAGTTAAAGCAAATGAATTTCTCCATAGAAGTTCACGTCGAGCCGGAGCGCTTGCCCCGGCTGGTTTGAAGCTTAGCTGGCCATTGCGGCACATTCTTCAGCGCAGCGATGACAAGCTTGAGCACACTCTTGACAATGGGTTGCATCATGTTTTGCACACTCATCACCACACTTTTTACAAATGTCGGCACATAGACGGCAGATCTCGTGCGCAAACTCGCTTTCTTGTGCCATGAATGAAGCGGCTAACCGGCAAATTTGAGCACATTGCATTTTAAGGCGAATACATTCCGCCATCATTTTTACGTCGTCTTCTTTTAGGCACTCAGTTGCACACTTGTCACAATACGCTGCACATACGTGACAAGCTTCAATGCAATTCTCATATTTTCCAAAATCCATCTCGATTCTCCATTTATTAAATCAGATTTTATTCACCATAGCTCTTGCTTGGCATAATAAAGCTAGAACAACCTAAAAGAAAAATCAAGGAAAGGTAATCAGGTAACTACTCACGAAATATAAAGATAAACCAGGTAGCTGTGCGTTACTTGCCATGATTTTTATTATTCAGCTAGGATTCAGGAAGGCCTACTATAATAAATGTTTTTTTCAAAAAATACTGCAGCATTCGCTGCGCCTGGAAGTTAGCTCGCCACGAAGCCCCTAATTAAAGTAAGCAGGTGAGAAAACTAAATTAATAATGAGAGGAATCAAGTTCTAAGCTTTATAAAAATAATCTCCTTTTAGGAGACTAGCTCAGCCTAATAAGCTTCCTAAGGAGTCAGTATGAAAATTAATCTCTACTTCTCTGACGGCCTGGCTACCCCAGGGTCGCCAGGGAGGGAAAAAGGTCGACCATGATACTGGAAAGCCGCGTCATGGTACCCGAGACGATGGCGATGCCCATCAGGATCACAACCGTGCCCGCCACGGGGCGAGCATAGGCGCTCCACCTTCCTAGGCTTTGCCGATGCAGAGCGAATCGGTTAATCAGTAAAGTGCTGGCAAGAAAAGGTAGCGCCAGTCCTGCCGAGTAGGCACTGAGATATATCATTCCAGCCTGGGCACTAGCAGCATTGGACGTGGCCATCAAGATGGCGCCCAGGATGGGGCCGATACAGGGCGTCCAACCGATGGCAAAAGATACCCCGAACACAGTAGCCGAAAGCGGAGAGCCACCCTGGACATTGGGTGTGAACTGAAAGGTACGCTGGAATAGCGGCAATCGGAACACGCCGGTCATAAAGAGGCCCAGCACGATCACCGCCGCGCCGGCAACCCAGTTGAATTCTTGGCGATACCCTCGCATCAGTTGCCCGATACTACTGGCACCGAGCCCGAGTAGGATGAACACGATGCTGAAGCCGAAGACGAAGAAGGCACTGAGGGTCAATGCCTCTAACCGCCTGTCGGCTTTACCGGCACTACCGCCTGTGACCACCGACAGGTAGGCCGGTAACAGGGGCAGCGTGCAGGGCGAGAAGAAGGAGATCAATCCGCCGATAAAGGCGCCGACCAAGCCGATGGAAGAGAGAGATTCCAATGTGTTATCGCAACTTAAGTTATGGAGACGGCCAACAAGGGTATTGATACCAATCCCATGGTGCTACCTCCTATCATATCCATTTTAGCGCCGTAAGAATTTTAAGGCTTACAGCTGCTTTAAGGTCAACCTTTATTGACAAATTATTTGTCTCCTATCGAATTGCAAATATTACACATCAGGCTTGACCTTAAAGTTGACTTCAAAGCTATGGTGGCTACTCAATGAATGACATGAGGACATTTCCATGGCGCTACAACTGGGCGAGACAGCACCAAACTTCACGATCGAATCCACGCAAGGCACGGTCAACTTTCACCAATGGCTTGACGACAGCTGGGCGGTGCTGTTCTCGCACCCCGCTGATTTTACGCCAGTATGCACCACAGAACTGGGCGCGTTTGCCAAGCGAAAGAACGAATTCACCCAGCGGGGTGCCAAACTGGTTGGGGTTTCGGTGGATCCCCTCAGCTCTCACCACGACTGGGCGGGGGATATTGAACAGACTCAGGGCACGGCCCTGAACTACCCCTTGCTGGCTGACGAAGATCAGGTGGTAGCGAAGCTTTATGGAATGATCCATCCCAAAGCCGACCCCAAACTGACGGTGCGTACGGTCTTCATCATCGATTCTGACAAGAAAATTCGTCTCACTTTGACGTATCCACCCAGCACAGGACGTAATGTCGACGAGATACTGCGGGTTCTCGATTCGCTTCAGCTAACTGACAAGCACAAAGTGGCCACCCCCGTTGACTGGCAAAATGGTGACGATGTCATCATCTCGCCATCGCTATCGAATGATGACGCTAGGCAACACTTTCCCGAAGGCTGGAACACCAAGACGCCCTACCTTAGGGTCGTGCGCCAACCGGAGCAATAGGAGCCCCGACCGGTAGATTCGTTGAGTCAGGCTGCCAGAAGCTTGGATTAATAATGTCGTGAGGTAACGCTATGCAAACACTAAGTATCGGCGAGCTTGCCGAACGAAGCGGGGTCGCTAGCCAGGCGATTCGATTCTACGAAAAAGAGAAACTTATGCCTCCTCCGAGGAGGACCGATGCCAACTATCGGCGTTACCCACTGGAAGCTGTGGATCGGTTGCAGTTTATCGTCCATGCCAAGCAGTGGGGCTTCACGCTACAAGAGATTCGGGAGCTGTTAATGCTTCAGGATGCTAATGGCGACCGGGCGCAAGCTAAACGCATCGCCAGCGAGAAGCTGCACAAGGTGCGAGAGCAGATCAAACACCTCACGCGGATTGAAGCCGTATTATCGAAAACATTGAGTGAGTGTGCAGGCGAAGGGCCTATGCAGGAAGGCTGCCCGATTGTTGAAGCTATCGCTGAGCAGACTGAATGATCGGGCATTTTCTCGATAGCGAACATGGGAATCAAGTTTGCCTACCGGGTCGTCGATAAATTAACAGGGAGATCGTCATTATGGCGCAATACGTCGATATCGAGATTCGTGGTATGTCCTGTGCTTCCTGTGTTGGGCGTGTGGAGCGCGCACTCAGCCAGCAGCCAGGCGTGATCAACGCTCAAGTGAACCTCGCCGCACAGAAGGCGGCTATCCAGGTCGAAGCAGGTACCGCGACCACTAGCCTACTCGACGCCATTGAAACGGCGGGCTATCAGCCGGTGGTGGAAAGTCTCGACATTCCCATCACCGGCATGAGTTGCGGATCGTGTGTCTCTCGGATAGAGCGAACGCTAACGAAGCTGCCCGGCATGGTGGAAGTAAGTGTTAACCTCGCCACCCAAAAAGCCTTCGTTCGTTTCCTGCCGGGAGCCGTTTCGTTACCGCGTATTCAGCATGCCATCCGCGAAGCAGGCTATGAACCGCAGGATACCGATACGCCGCCACCAACGGACAGCGAGGACCGGGAGAGAGCCGAGCTTCGCCGCCGAGTCGTGCTCGCGGCAATATTTACGATTCCGGTGGTTATCATCGCCATGGGGAAAATGATTCCCGCCCTTGACACGCTTTTGACGAGTCTAATGCCGCATCGCGGCTGGATGGGCGTCGAGTGGTTATTGGCCACACCGGTGCAGTTCTATGCTGGTGCACGCTTCTATCGCGTCGGCTTCGCCGAACTCCGGCATTTTAATCCGGGCATGAACAGCCTCGTTATGATCGGATCGAGCGCTGCCTATTTCTATTCGGTCGCCGCCCTGCTGGTGCCCGGACTCTTTCCCGTCGGAACCGCCGTGAGCTATTTCGAAGCGGCGGCGGTGATCGTGACGTTAATTCTGCTCGGTCGCTATTTTGAACACATTGCCAAGGGCCGCACCTCCGAAGCTATCAAGAAGCTTCTGCAATTACAGGCGAAAACTGCCCGCGTCATCCGTGAGGATGAAACCGTCGAGCTGCCTATCGACGCCGTCGTCACGGGCGATCGTATTTTGGTTCGCCCAGGGGAGCGTGTTCCAGTCGATGGCATTGTTGAGGAGGGTCACTCCTACGTTGATGAGTCGATGATCAGCGGTGAGCCAGTGCCGGTCGTCAAACAGAGGGATTCCGAAGTCGTCGGTGGCACCATCAACAAGAACGGTGCACTTACCTTCCGGGCCACGCGAGTCGGTGCCGACACTGTCTTGTCGCAGATCGTCAAGATGGTGGAAACGGCCCAAGCGGAGAAGCCCCCCATCCAGCAGTTGGCCGACAAGGTTGCTGGTGTATTTGTTCCCGTAGTCATCGCTATCGCCACGATGACCTTTGCACTCTGGTTCGCTTTCGGACCGTCGCCGTCTTTGTCGTTTGCTTTCGTCACTACCGTTAGCGTACTGCTAATTGCCTGCCCCTGTGCGATGGGCCTAGCCACCCCAACGGCCATCATGGTCAGTACCGGGAAAGGGGCCGAGATGGGAGTGCTATTTCGTAAAGGGGCGGCGCTTGAGACGCTGGCCAAAATGAATACGGTGGTGCTGGACAAGACCGGCACTTTGACCCAGGGGCGCCCCGAACTGACCGACTTCGAAGCAATTAACGGTCATGAAAACGACGTGCTGCGACTGGTCGCGGCAGTGGAAGCTCAAAGCGAGCACCCCATCGCCGAAGCTATTGTACAGGGCGCCAAGGCCCGTGGGCTGGAATTACCCTCGGTCAGTCGCTTTAGTGCCGAGCCTGGCTACGGCATTGAAGCCGAGGTCGACGGCCACTTGGTACATGTGGGAGCTGATCGTTACATGCATCGGCTGGAAATCGAGCTCGGCCAGGCAGAAACACGCGCCAAGGTGTTTGCCGAGAACGCCAAGAGCCCGCTCTATGCCGCGGTAGACGGTCAGCTTGCTGCAGTCATCGCGGTGGCGGATCCCCTCAAGGAGGGCTCTGCCGACGCTATCACAGCACTCAAAGCGCAAGGGTTGGAGGTGGCCATGCTCACCGGCGATAACCGTGCCACTGCCGATGCTATCGCCCGACAGGTTGGCATCCAGCAGGTTCTCGCTGAGGTGCTGCCCGACCAGAAAGCGGCAGAGATCCGGCGTCTCCAGGCGGAGGGCAAGCGTGTCGCTTTTGTGGGGGACGGGATCAACGATGCACCCGCTTTGGCCCAGGCCGACGTGGGCATTGCGATCGGCACTGGCACCGATATTGCCATCGAGTCCGGCGATGTGGTGCTGATGAGTGGCGATTTGCGAGGCATCGTCAATGCCACGGCGCTCTCCAAGCGCACCCACCGGACCATTATCAGCAATTTCGTCTGGGCCTATGGCTACAACGTAGCGCTAATCCCCGTGGCGGCGGGCATGCTCTATCCGTTCATCGGCGTATTGCTCAGCCCCATGCTGGCGGCGGCGGCCATGAGCGTTTCCAGTGTCTTTGTGCTGACTAACTCGTTGCGGCTACGCCGTTTCACGCCAGATACCGGCAATGCCACACCACGTCCAAACGATGCTGTTCATCGCGCCTAAACCAAACACCGTAGTGTTAAAGAGGAATTCAAAATGATGGGAAGTGAAAGCTGCATGTGGGGTATGGCGGGGATGGGCCTAATAGCGATCTTGTTGATTATTGCGCTGGGGCTTGGCGTTGCTGCGCTTATCAAGTACCTGTTTTTTAATAAGAAGCACTAAAACCAGCCAGTAAATGTGATCGACCTAATCCCTTGGAAAAACAGTAATTGATAAAGAGAGCATTCATGAGGCATATCCTACATTCTACTTATTACCTAGCCGCTGCAGGTCTGTTAGGTCTTATTGCGTTGCCTGCGTTGGCGCAGGAAGCAGGAACCGATGCCAATGAGAGTTATCAGGCCAGCAGCGTCATCGACACTGGGCCTCCCTTGCCCGAGACGATTACCGTATTGGTGGATCAAGGGTTCACATTCCATGGCACCTTCGAAGCGCCTGACGACCTCCAAGGCTATGCCTTGTCTTATGATAATGAGCCTATGGCGGCTTATATTTCTTCCTCTTCCGACTATGCCGTCATTGGTACGTTAATCGACCCCCAGGGCAATGCCGTCATGGAAAGCCAGCTTCAGGCTCTGGTGCTGGAACCCATGCTGGAAGCTGCCTGGAGTGCGTTTGAAAACACTCGTTTTATCTCGGAGGGGAATGATGATGCATCGCATATTGTTTACACACTAACAGACCCCAACTGCCCCTACTGCAACGCACTCTGGAAGAATTCACGCCCGCTAATCGAGCAAGGCGTACTACAGCTTCGTCACGTGCTGGTCGGCGTGCTATCAGAGGACAGTCTTCGCAAAGCTGCCGCAATCCTTGAAGCCGACAATCCGGCTAGCGCTCTCGAAACCCATGAATTGGAATTTCGCAATGGCGGCATAAAACCGGTGGAGCCGTCGGAGGAGAGTCAAGCGCTGCTCAGAAAGCATGCCCAGATCATGCGCGAGGCCGGTGCTACAGGGACGCCGACCAGCTACTACCGTGATGAAGCCGGGAAAGTACAGCGTATCAATGGTGCAGTGTCGACCGACCAGCTTCGCGAAATATTGGGTGTTGAATGATACTCCATCACGGTACAGGGCTGAGATGACATGTCTCCCTGCTCCCCACAACTGAGATGGACATGGCAACCAAGCTTAGTGTAAAGCAAAAGCTCTTTTTGGGGCTCTCTCTACTGATGGGCTTGGCGTCCCTCTATTGGATCCTGATGGAGACCGGCGCCTTGTCGGTCTTGACCGATAAGCAGGCCTTGCGTGAATGGGTTGATGGGTTGGGCGTCTGGGGGCCATTGGCCATCATCTTTATGATGATTACGGCCATTGTCATGAGCCCGATCCCCAGTGGTCCGATTGCCATGGTGGCCGGTGCGATCTACGGCCCAGTTTGGGGAACGGCCTATGTCGTTATCGGTGCCGAAGCCGGCGCTCTGCTCGCTTTCTGCATTGCTCGTTTGTTCAGCTATGAGGTAATGCAACGCTGGTCGCGTACGCGTCCCATCCTTAACTGGCTGGGGAAGGAACGCTCTCAAACCGGCTTGATGCTCATCGTTTTTGCATCCCGATTGGTGCCCTTCATTTCGTTTGATGCCATCAGCTACGCGGCAGGTATTACACCCCTGTCCTTCTGGCGCTTTTTGATCGCCACATTGGCCGGCGTAATCCCCACGGCGTATCTGATCGTCAAGTTCGGCGAAGTGCTAATTACCGCCGACTCCCGTGGTCTCACGATCGCGCTGGTCCTCATCAGTGGCATCACATTGCTGCCGCTGCTGGCGAAACGCCTATGGGCTCGGAAGCCATGACCGATGCAACCTAGTGCTCCAAATCAACTTCCGTAAGCACTAACAATGCTCAGCAGGCACTTACCCGCTACTACCTGTGAGACGTATACGTGAAATCTCGGACATTGCTATTTTTACCCCTATTGGGCTTTTTTGGTTTGAGCTTTTTCTTTTATCAGGGCTTATCAATGGATCCTAGCGCCAGAGATTCCCCCTTGTTAGCTCAGCCGTTTCCGGCCTTCAACCTGACGACGCTGGAAGACCCCTCAAGGGTCGTTGATGAATCTCTTTTTAAAGATAAGGTGACATTGGTCAATGTTTGGGGAGAGTGGTGCCCCACTTGCAAGCATGAAATGCCGCAGTTATTGGACTTAGCCGCGCGAGGCGTCCGCTTGGTTGGCATCAACTACAAGGATACCCAGGCAAAGGGACTCGAGTTTCTTGACGAGTTTGGGAATCCTTTTGAAGTCAATATTTTTGATCCAGAGGGTAACCTAGGTTTTGAGCTAGGTGTTTATGGCGCACCCGAAAGCTATCTGGTCGATACCGAGGGCACTATTCGTTACAAACATACAGGTTACATAACTTCTGAAGATGTTGAGCGAGTCATCCAGGAAGTCGAGAAGTGGAAACGATAAAACGGCTCTTAAGACGCAATAATTTTTGTTGATGACTCCAACAGTAACGATTGATTAAGGAAGATATATGCTGCAATACCCTCAAATCGACCCGATCGCCATCGCCATAGGCCCTCTTCAGATTCACTGGTATGGCTTAATGTATGTAATCGGGCTAGTGGCCGCTTGGTGGTTGGGTCGGCGTCGCGCCCACCGACTCGGCCTAAGCCACGATGATATAGGCGACCTGATCTTCTACGCCGCCATCGGCATCATCGTTGGCGGCCGCCTTGGCTATGCACTGTTTTACGGGCTCGAACAACTGCAAGCCAACCCCCTTTGGTTACTAAAAATCTGGGAAGGAGGCATGAGCTTTCATGGCGGCCTTGCCGGTGTGTTAGTGGCTGCCTGGCTGTTTGCTCGCAAACATCAACTGGCTTTTATTCAACTGACCGACTTCATTGCTCCGCTAGTCCCCATCGGCCTGGGAGCGGGTCGCCTCGGGAACTTCATCAATCACGAGTTACCGGGGAGAGTTAGTGATGTACCTTGGGCAATGGTGTTTCCATCCATGATGGAGCTGGGCCCAGAGCCACGGCATCCTTCGGCTCTCTACGAGTTTGCCCTTGAAGGTGTCGTGTTGTTTGCCGTGCTGTGGTGGCTATCGCGCCGACCACGTCAGCGGGGCCTCATCTCTGGGCTGTTCCTGCTTCTGTATGGAGCCTTCCGTTTCATCGTAGAGTTCGTGCGCCTCCCCGACCCTCAGTTGGGATTCATCGCTTTTGGCTGGTTAACCATGGGGCAGCTACTGACACTACCAATGATCGTCGCGGGCTTTGCTCTGGTCGCTTGGTCCAGAGGTCAGCCAATGGATAAGCCAAAGGCGGCGTTAAACTCATGAAACAAGTCTTCGCTTTTCTAACGGTGGCACTCTTTATAGTCACCCCGGTAGCGGCACGTGAAGAGATGTTTGAGGTTGGTGACAAAAGTTCCCCCTTTAACCGTTCGCCCCAACGTGACTTTCTACCGGCTAAAGAAGCCTTCCGAACCACCACCTGGCGAGACGATGATCGAGTTTATATCGGCTTCACCGCCGCCGAAAATTACTACCTTCACCGGCATCAGTTCGCGATTGAGAGTCTCTCTCAAGATATCAATTTCGGTGAGTTGGCTTTGCCGCCTGGCGAGCCAATGTCGCACGCGTCTTTAGGGAACATTAACGTTTTCTACGATCAGGTGTTGGTGAGTGCGCCCATCGAGGCGAGCGATACCGTTACCGGGCCGCTGGCCATCATGGTGACCTTTCAGGGCTGTTCCGACCAAGGACTCTGCTATCCACCCGAACAGGTCGAAATCGTATCACCGTACGGTTCGCCTCCGGCGGCCTTCACCATCAGCCCCTCCCGTGATACGGCGGGTAGCTCCAAAGGTGCCCCGTAAATGAATCCCGCCGACATGAGCCTGCCGCCGCTGGCGGCGGCCTTCGTCTTCGGCTTGCTGGGAGGCGCGCACTGTATCGGCATGTGTGGCGGCATCATGAGTGCCCTGACCTTTGCTGTGCCCCCCAGCATGCGACAGCCGAGGCGTTTAGCAGGTCTGTTGCTCGGCTATAATTTAGGTCGTATCAGCAGCTACATGATCGCTGGTGCCTTGGTGGCCCTGCTCGGTTCCGTGCTCAACCATGCACTGGACAGCTTCGCCCTGGTGTTGCGTATCCTGGCGGCGGTCATGTTGATACTAATGGCACTGTATATCGCCAACTGGTGGAAGGGCTTGCTACGTATCGAGGCACTGGGGCGCGTCCTGTGGCGCCGCATCGAACCAATAGGCCGTCGCTTGATGCCTGTTGTAAAAGTACCCCAAGCATTCGCACTTGGCTCGCTATGGGGCTGGATGCCCTGTGGGCTAATCTATTCGATGCTGGCCTGGAGTCTTGCTGTAGCCGAGCCATTGCGTGCCGCCGCGATGATGGGGGCCTTTGGGCTCGGCACCTTGCCTGCCATCCTAGCGACCGGAGTGGCAGCGCGCCGTGTCTCAATATGGATACGTAGCCCCGCGACTCGTACGCTAGCAGCGCTGCTGATTATTACGTTTGCCGTCTGGTAACTCTGGCATCTGCAATCCATGATAGGGATGGTGGATACGCACAGTGCCATGACTTCGCCGCATCACTAATGATTACTTCGCGAATCATTAGCCTCGAAAACTAATTTACCTGTCCCAAGCGATTCGATTAGTTCCTTCAGCCTGAAGCTTTCAGTCATCTTGTCTTGGTTCATGTTATCTAACCATCGCGCTATCACCTGAAGTTCTTGGGTCCTCAAGTGAAGACGTCGCCTTTGAGTGGCGAGTGGTACTGGTTCATTAAACTCTACGGTGCCTTGATCCGCCCAAGATAATATTTGTTTGATCTCTGGAAGACTAACACCCAGCGAACGCAGGCAGTCGATAAAACGTAGGCGCCCCAAGGACTCTATATCGTAGAGTTGATAACCGTTGCGCGGGTCGCGGTGCGGTTGCAACAACCCTTCCCTTGTATAGTGACGTACCGTTTCTGCCGTTACCCCTCCCGTCTGAGCCAGCTCTGAGACTCGCATTGGCTTACCCTCATTTGTTTACTCGTAGCCAGCTTACAACCGCCAGGCTGCCCAAAGGTCAAGTCTTCAGCTGAGCGCTCATGACAAACATTTAGGTTGTATAACGAAATTTAAAATGAGGCCTTGACCTTAAAGTCTTCTTTAAGGATATCTTAAAAAAGCACTCCTGCCACAGGATAAAAACCGTAATCAAGTCCTACCAGCGCGTTTGGCAGAGTGACTCACATACAGAGGAGAGTGTCATGCGTAAACCCTGAATCCGTGAGACCGGCCCCCGGAAGCACTTCTAACCCACTGACCTGCATGGCAATATAGCCATTATCGCCATTCACCCAGACAGTGCCATGCCCAACATAAAGTTCCGCGCCAGTCGCCGCACCCTCACCAGCCACGCCGGGCTGTCCATCATCGGGCAATGCTTCGAGATCGCTGGCGTCGACAGCATCGACAGCCGCTTCCCCACCACGCTGGGCATGCGCACCAGTGACGTGATCAAGAGCTACCTGGGCCTGCTGTGTCTGGGCATGAGCGACTATGACGCTGTCGAGAACTTCCGCCGCGACAAGCCCTTCCAACAACTGCT
>NZ_FODB01000083.1 GCF_900110265.1 Vreelandella aquamarina
GCCCCGGAGAGCGAGGACCCCGTCGAACAGATGGCACACCGCTTGAAGACGCAGGCGGGCCGAGCGCTCTACGCATTGCGCAAACATACCGTGGAGCCGGTCTTCGGGATCATCAAACACGTGATGGGGTTCCGGCAGTTCTCGCTACGCGGACTGGATAAGGTCAGCGGCGAGTGGCGATTGGCCACCATGGCGTGGAATATCAAGCGGATGCACCGGTTGACGGCGGGCTGAGGGCTCGCCGCGCCCAACCGGCCAGCAGGCAAGGCGTCAGAACCGCCTTGCAGAAGCTGAGGGGCAGGTTAAGAGCCACACAACAGCACCAACACCAACACCAACACAGGGGGGGGGGTGAAGAACCCACGCCTCAGCTCATCCATTAACCTCAAGTCCGACAGACTGCTAGGCAATAGGTAATCGGCCCGACCCGGGTATTTCGATTTTTCTCTACGTGGCACGTTTCCGCAAAGGTCTGGCATCAACTCAAAAGTCCCTGGGCCTCTAAGCTGGTATTCCTATTGTTATAAAAACTGGTTGGAGGTGGTCTCTAACGCGGCAGCCGCTCGGCTATCGCTATCTTGAGGGAAACGAGCCTTCAGCTCACATTGGAACCATTGTCAGGAGTGATCATGGACAATAAGAAAACATTACTCGCTCTATCGCTTGCATCCTCTCTTCTACTGACGAGCCCGGCCACCATGGCCCATGGTGGCTCGCCAGATTATCTGCCAATAGATCAGGCTCTCAGTTCTTCAGGTGCAACCTATGAACTCAGTGATGACAACAGTGAACTGCTGATTACCTCCGGGGAAGCTGACATTCGGGTGCCCTTAGGGGAAACTCAAGCTCTATACAACGGAGAACCTGTTGAGCTCTCTGCTCCGGCAAGACTCCATGATGGTGAAGTCCTAGTAGAGCGAAGCTTTGTGCATGATCTTTTCAAAGATCATGTGCCACAGACTATGCGCACAGAAGGCCGGAGTCATCCTCTGGACTCACTAACAGCAGAGGAGATTAGAAACGCGGCAGAGGTAGTTAAAGCATCGACGTACTACACAGATAATATGCGTTTTACCGAAATACGCTTGGCAGATCCAGACAAAGGCAGTGTCTGGGACTGGTATTTTGGTGGTTCCCATGATTTTGAGAGGCATGCCGAGTTCACTGTTCTAGATGGAAGGAAGGTAATTGAAGGAACCATAGACCTAGCTTCTGGCGACATACTGCGGTGGGAGCATATCGAAGGTGCACATGGCATGGTTACTTTCGATGATTTTATGGCCGTACAGGAAATTATCGCTGAGAGCGAAGCTTATAAAGAAGCGTTGAGAAAACGCGGCATTGACGATATCGATAATGTCGTTGCTACCCCGCTAACAGTGGGGTACTTCCAGGGGGAAGATGGCCTTGAGCATGATTCTAGGCTGTTAAAGGTGGTGTCTTATCTTGATGTGGGGGATGGCAATTACTGGGCACACCCGATCGAAAACCTTGTCGCAGTCGTTGATCTGGAAGAGAGCAGCATCTTGAAGATTGAGGATGAAGGCGTTGTCCCTATTCCCATGACTCCTCGCCCCTATGACGGGCGCGATCAGATGGATATAGCAGACGTCAAACCTCTGGTAACGATGGAGCCAGAAGGCAAAAATGTGTCCATGACGGACAGCATGATTCACTGGCAGAACTGGGATTTCCACCTCAAGCTGGATGCTCGTGTTGGCCCCGTTATCTCGACCCTTACCTATAACGATCAGGGTGATAAACGAAAGGTCATGTATGAAGGCTCATTGGGCGGCATGATCGTGCCCTATGGGGATCCTGATGTCGGCTGGTACTTCAAAGCCTATCTCGACTCCGGTGAATATGGGATGGGTAACCTTACCTCGCCGCTGGTGCTCGGTACCGATGTTCCCGCCAACGCTACACTCTTGCCAGCAACCCTGGCGGATAACAATGGTGATCCTTTTACCATTCCTAACGCCATAGCAGTATTTGAGCGCTACGCAGGACCTGAGTTCAAGCACACTGAAATGCTAGGCAGCAGCCCTGGCAATGAAAGCCGCCAGCGCCGGGAGCTAGTTGTCCGGTGGGTCAGCACTATTGGCAACTACGATTATATGTTCGATTGGATTTTTATGGCCAATGGCAATATCCAGTTGACGGTCGGGGCCTCTGGCATTGAAGCGGTTAAGGCTGTCAGATCACGCACCATACATGACGAGACGGCCGAAGAAGATACTCGCTACGGCACACTGATTGACCACAACATTGTGGGCACTACACACCAGCATATCTATAACTTTCGCTTGGACCTAGATGTTGATGGCGAGCAGAACAGCTTAATGGAAATTGACCCAGTCGTTGAGGAAAACACCGCTGGTGGCCCCCGCAAGAGTGTCATGGTTACCAGAGAGCGCGTCGTTCCCACGGAGCTTGAGTCTGTTCAGAAATTCGACCCCTCCACCATCCGACTGATGACCAACCCAAACGAAGAAAATCGCATGGGCTATCCGGTGGGCTACCAAGTTATACCATTCGCTGGAGGAACCCATCCGATCGCTAAGGGGGCGTTATTCAGTGAAGATGACTGGCTTTTCAAGCGCGTTAACTTCATGGATAAGCAAATATGGGTTACCCAATACAATCCAGACGAGCGCTTCCCGGAAGGCAAATACCCGAACCGCGCCGAAACGGATACTGGCTTGAAAGTCTTTGTCGAGGATGATCAATCTATCGAGAACGTCGATACCGTGCTGTGGATGACAACAGGTGCCACGCATGTAGCCCGTGCCGAGGAATGGCCAATTATGCCGACGGAGTACGTTCACTCCATGCTCAAACCATGGAACTTCTTCGACCAGACACCCACATTAAACCTGCCCGAGCCGGAAACCCCGGAGAACTGATCGTACTAGGTAAAGCCTGACCAGGCAGAAATGCCTGGTCACAAATCGGATCTGCAGGATGTGAAGCGAATGAAAACAAAAATCTTTATTCAGCGCATGGCGGGCCTAGTCAGTGCCGCTACGGCGGTAGCGGCATTCTCCATGCCTTCTCTGGCTTACAATGTTTATGAAAAAGACAGTACTGAACTTAATGTTGATATCGAAGCTGTTTTAGGCGTTTTCTATAGTGAGGAGAGTTATAGCCTTGGTGCCAAGTCCGAAGCTGGCGATGCCAAGTGGCAAGAGGGTTATATCAAGTATGGGCTTTCTGGAAGCCAAACTATGGGCGCGGGTAGCGGATTGTACGGTGCCATCAACCTGATGACGTCCGCAACTGGCGGGGATGGCGACGCAGGGGGATTCACCTCGGGCAATGAGCGGGAAACCAAACTGGAAGATGCCTATGTCGGTTGGCGTTCAGGCAGGCTGATTCCGGCGCTTGGTGATGATGGTCTTGATATTTCCATAGGGCGGCAACCGTTCACCATCGGTGATGGCTTCCTCATCAATGACGATGCGCTCAATTTTGGCGATGCACTCAGTGCTCCTGGCCTGGACTTTGACCGAGGGGGTGCGTACTGGCTAGCAGCGCGCAAGGCCTTTGGTCAAACTGCCATTGCGCGTATTGGCGGCTCCGATGGGCTGCGTGCAGATCTGTTCTGGCTGTCGTCTGATAACCGGGCCCAGGCAGAGATGGAGCTTGCAGGGGTCAATGCCGAGTACGTTAGCCAGAAGGGCACCTTTGGCCTGACCTATATTGAGGGCCTGGATGTAGACGATACCTTTGCCCCCCTCACCGGTTACCGCTCACGGGATGGACAGCAAACGACAAGCTTGCGCTATCAGGGCAATGCCGGTGTTGAAAACTTTTTCCTGTCCGCGGAATTTGTTACCCAGAAACCAGGGGGCAGTTCCGGTAAAGACGCTGATGCATGGTACGCCGAAGCAGGCTGGACTTTCAGCGATGTTCCTTGGTCACCCAGTATCAACTATAGGTTCTCAAGCTTTGATCAAGGCTTCGACCCACTGTTTTTTGGCCTCAACCGTGGTTACGGCACCTGGTTTCAGGGTGAAGTTGCGGCCAACTATGCGGGGCCTTTTAACTCCGCTACAGACGTGCATCACCTGGGTCTGAAGGCGACGCCAACAGAGACACTTAGTGTTGGCGCGCTCCTCTTCGACTTCAGCGACACAGCGGGCGGTAGTGGAAGCCTGAACGCTCAGGAAGTCAATCTTTATGCCGAATGGGTGGCATCTCCACATCTGATTATCAGTCCTGTGATTGGGTTTTATAACCCGGATAAAAGTGCCGCTGAAGGGGGTAGTCAGCTCGGCAGTAATGACACCAGTACCTATGCCCAGATAATTGCGATTATGCCGTTTTAAAGCAACACAGCTAGGCCCATAACCCCAAGCTCTTTAGGTTGGGTAGTGGATCGCTCAGCAATTATCCGACTCACAGCTCAAATACAACTTCAGAAGAGTAATTTCATGCAGACCTATCACAATACGGTCCGTGGTAAACAGACTGAAGCAAACGAACATCAGGAAATCTGCAACCCCGCCACTGGCATTACTCTGGGGCTTGCACCTATTAATAGCGAACTCGATGTTGATCTTGCCGTAGATGCTGCTCGTCAGGCACAAAAAGCCTGGGCTAGCACCAGTGACCAGGAGCGTCGGGAAGCAGTGGCGCGGGTTGCACAGGTACTGGAGGAGAACTCGGGATATTTGGCTGGGTTAATTACACAGGAACAGGGCAAGCCACTGTCGGGGCCCGGGTCGCGCTTCGAGATGCAAGCCTGTGTTGGCTGGACACAGGTTCCGTCTGCCTTAGAACTCCCTCCTGAAGTGGTGTATGAAGACGATAAGCGTAAGGATGTTCTTTATCGATTCCCCTTGGGTGTCGTCGCTGCTATTGCCCCCTGGAATTGGCCACTAATGATTGCCATCTGGCAGATTATCCCTGCTATCCGTATGGGTAATACGGTGGTGCTTAAACCCTCTGAATACACGCCTATTGCAACACTGGAAATGGTCCGGTTGATTAGCCAAGTGCTACCTCCCGGTGTGCTTAATACGGTCTCTGGAGATGGCCGTATCGGTGCTGCACTGACCAGCCATCCTGACATCGACAAGATCATGTTTACTGGCAGCGAGTCGACTGGTCGGCGTATTGTGGAAGCGTCTTCGCAGAATTTAGCTCCTATTACTTTGGAGCTTGGTGGTAACGATGCTGCCATCATCATGCCCGGCACGGAAACCAGTGCCATAGTAGAGGATCTTTTCTGGGGGGCCTTCTTGAACGCAGGGCAGACGTGTGCCTGTATCAAACGACTATATGTCCATGAGAATGACTACGACTCCGTGGTGGCTGCGCTTAGCGACTTTGCTTGCCAGGTACCTATTGGCGACGGCATGGATGAGAGCAACTTGATCGGCCCTCTGCAGAACACGATGCAGCACAATAAAGTGAAAGAATTAATAGCCGACGCGCGTGCCAATGGCTGTGATGTTATAGAGTTTGGGGACATCCCTGAGACAGGTTATTTTCTGCCACTGACCTTGGTGGGTAACATCCGGGATGGTCACAGGCTGGTCGATGAGGAGCAGTTTGGACCTGCTTTACCAATCATTCGCTACCGCAGCCTGGACGAAGCTATCGGTTCTGCCAATCGCCTGTCGGCTGCCCTTGGGGCATCAGTCTGGGCTAACAGCCTGGAAGAGGCAGAGTTGGTGGCTTCAAAGCTAGAAGCCGGGACGGTCTGGATCAATCAGCATGGTGCGATCCATCCCATGGTACCTTTTGGAGGTAACAAGGCCTCTGGTTATGGGGTGGAGTTCGGTATAGAAGGCTTGAAAGCTGTCACTCAACCGCGAGTCATCAGCATTAAGAAGTGAATGCTAAGTAACCCGCTCACCTAAGGGTCTGTCGGAACATATCGGGCAGGCCTTTTTCAGGTAACCAATTGCTGGCAATAGCGGGATGGCGTGATGCCGAAGTGCTGCTTGAAAGCCGTTGAGAATGCGCTAGGGCTGGCAAAACCAAAACGGTATCCTGCCTCGGTCAACCCCAGTTTACTTTTTGAGGTTTTGAGGTAGTCAGCACACATCTCTAGCCGTTGGGTTTTAATATACTCAGAAACGGTCATAGAGTGGGCGGCAAAAGCCCTGTAGAGGCTGCGCACGGACGCCCCGGTCGCATTGGCCACTATCTTAGGGCTCAATGCAGGGTCGCCAATATTTTCCCGAATAAAAGAGGCGGCCTGCAAGAAAACCCTATCATTAGGACTATGCTGCCCCACACTGCGAATGACCGAAGGCTTTAACAACATGATCAGCGAATCAAGGAGGGCAGAGCTTTCCTCAGCATCCAAGTTGTCATAATGGGCGGCTTCGGCAATCAGGTGGTTGGCAAAACTAGCAATATGGCTGTGAGACGGAATTCGGACACCAAGTTCTATACCAGATAGGTTTAATGTACGTTCGATGACTGGGCGAGGCAAAATCAGCGATATTTGCTGGGATGTCCAATCATAGGTAAAGGAGAATGGAAGAGCTGAATCCACCAAAACGATATCTCCAGTCTGGAGTATCGAAACATTGCCTGCCTGCTCAACACGGGATTCTCCCTGCACTTGAAAGACACAAAAAAAATCGGGTGTTATGCAGCGGCGTATCTCATTTCGGCCGCGAAAAAGTTGGGCGCCTCGAATCGTGACTCGAGACATATCCAGGATGCTTCCTCCCATTTTATAAATATTGGCAGAGAAATCTTTACCTAAGGGGGTTGCTGAAAAAGGGCCACAAATCTGGTTAACATCACTGATCCAGTGATCAAACACCCCCTTTGATTGAGCGCCTGTATGCATGGTTTGCCTATTAGAATTGGATTTTTTAAGGTAGATAAGCGCGAAGCTAGATAGCTAATCGATACATGTCAAGGCCATTTTAACTGTCCTTCTCCAAGATTTTTCCTATGCTTTTGATACATAAAGATTATTGTGGTGATATTTTTAGAGTCATTTTTCCTGCCTTTTTACCAAGCTTATAAGAAATTATGTTGGGAGCGAAGTGAGGTTCAAAGAGGGCTGCGTCTGCGTCTGCTCCACGTCAACGCCACCTCTCTTTGCCTGAACTACGTCAACTGTGGCAAGCGATAGATGACACCCGTGCCGATAACGAAGGCAAAGCTACAACCGCGGTGCTGAGTATTCCCGTAGCCAATGCGCTAAAGCTGCTGATCCTGACAGGCTGCCGCCGTAGTGAAGTGGCATTTATGCGCTGGGATGAAATCAAAAAAACAGAATGGACAATACCCGCTGAACGCACTAAATCACGCCGCCAACATAAGGTTCACCTTAGCCAGTTGTCGCTTGAACTGCTGGCAGAACAGCGCCAGCTAGCAGCAGGTGAATTTGTTTTTGCATCAACTCAAGGCACTGGTAAGCCAATTCACCCGGATAGCTTGAGCACCACCATCGCGCGCTTACAAGGCCGTGCCAGAAAAGAGCACGATGACAGCGCGCCTCTTTATTATCTTGAGCACTTCACCACTCACGACCTAAGGCGTTCCTTTGCCACTCAAGCCACTGAACTACTCATGGCAGATCCACTTTTGGTGGAAATGATGCTTGCCCACGCTCCACCGAAGCTAATAGGAACCTATAACCGTGCTGCTCGCTGGAAGTCACAAGTAGACGTATGGCGGCGCTGGGGAGAAGTCGTAGCTCAAAGTGTCGCATACGAGCAATACTCTAATGTTATAAGCATAAAACGCTGAGTTTCCGACCAAGTTATCATTCTGCACTACCATGGTTGTGAAAGGAGCCTAACCATATGCCGGAAAACAACAGCATTTGAACTGATGCTCGATAGCACCGTCGGAAGGGATATGACAGAAGGATTGGCTTTCGCCACATGCTATTACTCCTCCCCCTTGCAGGGTGAGGGCTTCACGGAGAGTTTTATGGACTACAAACATGCAATTGTGAAGGTAGAAGATGGCACGGAAACTCTGCTTTGCAACAACTGCGGCATTGTCATTGCTAAGGGTACGCAACATGAAGATAGGGAACACTACTGCACAATGTGTATGAGCGGTAATTGCAAAGCAAAATTCAAGGAAGAGTAGTAACAAAGTGAGGGCAAAAGACCTAGGGCCTTCAGGCGGAACATAGTTGAGTGGATATCGTACCGTGTGCAACTGGTTTACTTATCGGCCTACTCGCCGGAGCTAAATCTAACTGAGTTAAAGGGGCGTCAAATGAAGTAGGCTTGGCTTTCGTTGAGTGCTTACCTTTCGTTTGATCATCTCAGTGGAGAGGTACATCAGCTATGACGTAGCTATTTAGCTGATCGCACGATTAATTTTGAATGAGCACTTAGCACCACTGCTCGGTGCGCTCGTATCATCACGCGACTGCGTGATGCTTGACGCGTCAGTTGGTAAACACTTGCCAGCCAAATAACAAAAAAATCTTGTCGCTTAGCGGACCCTGCATGTCGCTTAGTGACAACTCAGCTCAACGACTTGTTGCCACAATAGGGCTAACCTCTTAGCCCTTAAAAGGAGCAGCAAGTGAATAGAAACGTGATTTTAACCTGTGCAGTCACTGGCGCCGGCGACACGACGGCAAAAAGCCAACACGTGCCCATCACCCCGAAGCAAATAGCCGATGACTGCATTGCCGCCGCGAAAGCCGGGGCTAGCATAGCGCATATTCATGTGCGCGACCCCGAAACGGGTGGCATTAGCCACTCCCTAGACCACTTCCGCGAAGTGATGGAGCGTGTGCGCGAAGCCGACATGGATATCGTCATGAACATCACCGCAGGCGGTGGCGGCGACTGGATTCCCGACGCGAATGACCCCACCCGTGGTGGCCCCGGCACTGACATTCAAACACCGGCTCAGCGCCATGAGCCGGTCGGTGAACTACTGCCCGAACTGTGTACGCTCGACTGCGGCAGCCTCAACTTTGGCGATATGGTCTACGTCAATCCCGCCGATTGGCTGCGCGAGCACGCACGCTTGGTGCAGGCGGCAGGCGTCAAAGCTGAGCTGGAGTGTTTTGACTTGGGCCATGTGTGGTTCGCTCGTCAGCTACAGAAAGAGGGATTGATTGAAGGCGATCCTC
>NZ_FODB01000084.1 GCF_900110265.1 Vreelandella aquamarina
ATCCAGCCCATCGCCCGCTGCAGCACCAGAGTGCGTATCTGGCTGGTCAGCGAGTGGCGAATGCGCAGCGGATGACGCGCATCGACCAGGTTGTCGCCGAGCGCCTCGATCACGCCGCTACTGTCGAGGGCTTCGCGCAGCAACAAAGCGCCGCTGTCGCTGGTGGTGCGGTGGCCGCTCAGCTCGACACGGACAGAGCCGTTGCACGAGGGCGTCCAGGTGGATAGGCTTTCACCCATAGCGGATGGCTCCCTTGGATCAGGTTCTTGGCGGAACACACTGAATTTTCAAGAGGATACCATCCGCTATCTTCGTTTTCAGGCCGGTCTCATGAATAAGGCGGGATAAGATCACTGATCGAACAGCGGCAAACTCAACAGTGGGAGGCCAATTTATTGGGCGACGGCGGCGTCAGCCGCCCTTAGCCTGCCGCAGCACTGGTGCCCTAACCGTCGCGAGCTGAAGCTCCCTCCCACAACACTCCTGACGCTTTCTCCTGCAAATGCGTTCAAGCTTACTCCTCAGAGAGATTTTCGAACCGTGGCATGCCAACGTTCCAGGGTTGGATGTCACCTTTCTCGCCAAAATTAGCGTGGTCGCCTAGCACATGGCCGTCATGCTCGCGGGTTTGGCCGTAGAGCGAGCGGTTGTGGAATGTGGGGCCGAATCGCTCGGCGGTTTCTGCAACATCGCCGGTGTAGCGCGGGTCTTGGGGGCGCTCTTGGCTATTGATGTAGTAGGCAATATCCCACGCCTGCTGGCCGGTTAACGAGCGCGGCTGGCCCAGCGGCATGTTTTGATAGATAAACCCAGCCATGGTTTCTACCCGTGCAATACCGGCCCCCCAGTTGTTAGAGCCATCGCCCCAAGGGGCGGGGAAAACATATTCGCCGTTTTCATAGTGCCCAGAGCCATCTTCTTGGTGGCAAATGGCGCAGTTTTCCTGGTACGCCGCCTCGCCTCTGGCATAGCTGGGTGTTTCAGGCTGTTCAGGCGCTGGGAAACCACGGCCATAGATCGGTTTATCGGGGTACATCGGCGCACCGGTGGCGAGCCACTGGTGGTAGGCGCTAAGCGCCAGCATTTCGTCGCTGCCGTACTCGGGCGGTGTGCCGTTCATGGAGTAGGCAAAACAGCCTGCAATGCGCTCTTCCAGGTTGTTCACATGCTGATTTTTGCCGCGAAAATCGGGCAAGGTGATGGCAGCTGGCCATACCGGCGCGCTAAACGGTACGCGACCCTCTCCTAGATGGCAGCTTGAGCAGTTCATATCGTTAAAAACGTACTCGCCTCTTAGCTGCTGGGTATTGGTAAATAGGTCATAACCGTAGCGGATGACTTTTTTAAGCTCTGGATGGAGATCCGAGTCTTCCAAGTCTTCCATGGTGGGCGGTTCGTGTACTAGCTGATTCAGCGCGGCATCGGCCCGCTCCTCCTGCTGGGCAAACGCATTCGCTGCGTAGAGGCTCAAACCGGTGCCCACTGCAAGCGCGCTGCTGGATAGCGCGATCACTATATAACGATGGTAGTTACTCATTGTGTGGCCTCCCCTTCAGCGGCGGGCTGGGTGGCGTACCACGCGGAGACCGCCTGAATATCCTCTTCACTCATACGCTTGGCAATCGCCCCCATTAGGTTTTGAGGGTCGTTGCTGCGTGTATCACTCTTCCAAGCGTTTAGCTGTGCACTGATATAGCCCGCATGTTGCCCCGCGATGCCTGGGAATGTCTCTCCCACACCCTGGCCGCCCGGGCCATGACAGCTCTGGCAGGAAACGATATAGGCGTTCCAGTCGCCGCGTTCCGCTAGTTGCTGACCGCGCGCCAGCAGCGCTTCATCGGCATTGTCGCCGCCTTGGCCTGGCGTCGCGGGTAGCTGGCTGTAATACGCCGCCACGTCGGCAATTTGCTGATCGTCGAGCATATTGGCGAACGTCACCATCGTCGCGTTCTGACGGTCCCCGGCTTTAAAATCGTGCAGCTGCTTAGCGATGTAGTTGGAATTTAAGCCTGCCAAGCGCGGCCAGGATTCGCCTCCGGGAATGTTCATGCCTCCTCCGTTGGCTTGGTGACAGGCCACACATGTCGCCGATGCCGCTTCACCCCGCTCGGCATCTCCCTCTTGAGCTATGCTGCCACTCGCCATCAAGCAAGCGCCCATCAGCAGGCTAAGCCTGCCCCACATTGATGTTTTCATTACTCCCCCTGATCGCGTCGGTTGTTATGGAATTGCTTTATAGCGGTGACACCGTGGGAATCGTGAGATGCGCATAGAAGCCCCCTGCTTTTGCGTTCTCAAAACGCACGTCGCCACCAAAACGCTCGGCAATCGCTGCAACGATGGCCAACCCCAGACCACTGCCCTGCTGCTTACTGGCCCGCCAAAAACGTTGTGTAAGTTGGGCCAGTGTCTCTTCATCCACCCCGGGGCCTTGGTCATGCACGGTGAAGGTAATGTCGCTATGCGTTTGTTCTGCCATCAGGGTGATGGGCGCTCCGCGTGGCCCGTGATGCAATGCGTTATCCACTAGGTTACGCAGCGCCGTAATCGCCAGCTCTCTGGGCATGGCCAAATACACTTGAGGCAGCACTTCAGGCCACTGGCACTGCCCCTGAGCAGCGGCGCTATCAGCAACAGCTAGCTCAACAACTTGGGCTACTTCGCTTGGCTCACCATCATCAAAGCGCATGCGGCCTTCCACACGGGCCAGCGTGAGCAGTTGGCCTAAGGTGTGGGCCAAGCGCACGACGCCTGCTTCGGCATACTTAAGGGCTTCTTGAGCAGCCGGGCCTTCAGCACGTTGGGCAACCTGTAGGTGCGTCTTAATAGCGGTGAGAGGAGTACGCAGCTCATGGGCGGCGTCATTGGTAAAACGCTGCTCCCGCACCAGGGTTTGCTGCACGCGTATTAAGAGGCTGTTGAGCGTATCGATAAGGGGCTTAATCTCTTTCGGCACGCCGTAGGTAGCCACCGGTGCCAGCGCTTCTGGGTGGCGGCTGGCTAACGACTCACGCAACCGTGACAGCGGTGCCAGCCCGCGCCATATACCCACCCATAGCGCAATCAGGCTGCCGGTTAACGCCACCACAAACGGCACGACGGCTACCCGAACTACCCCGTTTAGCAGCATCGTGCGCTCATCCATTCGATCCGCCGTGGTAATGACCAGGCCGCCGCGCTCGTAGGTAAAGACGCGCCAAGTGGTATCGCCTTCCTGGCGGTAGGTGTGACCGCGCTGCCCTGGCGCTAGCACGCTATCCATGTTGGCGTGGGTGCGAGCAATCACCTCTCCGCGTGGCGAGTGCACCTGGCAGGCCAGCCCCTCGATGGGTGGAATGGCAAGCGTCGTCATCATGCTCTGTTCCCACACCTCCTCCGGCAATTGATGCACCAGCCCGGCCACCATGCGCGCGGACTGAGCCAAACGCTGGTCAAGGGTGGCGACAAAGGTTTTCTGCAAATCGTTGAGCAGCCAAGCAGCCGCAACGCCCCATAGCAGCGCCAACGTCAGCCCAAGCGTGAGTAGCAGGCGGGCGCGTAGACTCATCGTTGCCCCTTAGGCGTTTGCCCCGGCCCCGGCGCAAGCACGGCTTCTGGCTTGCCCAAGCGGTAGCCCAGGCCGCGCACGGTCTCGATAATCCCACTGCCCAATTTGCGGCGCAGATGGTGAATATGGACATTGAGCGCATTACTCTCTACGTCATCGCTTAGCCCATAGAGGCTATCTTTGAGCTGGTCCGCCGAGAGCACGCTGCGCGGGGCGTGTAAAAAAGCCTCTAACAGCACCAACTCACGGCGGGAGAGCGCTATCAGTTCGCCCGCTACCCGCACCTCCCGAGCGCTGGGGTCTAGTGTCAGCGCACCATGCACGGTCAGCCCTTGGCTGCGCCCGGCTACGCGCCGCAGTAGCGCATGTAGCCTTGCCACCAGCTCATCTAAATCAAAGGGCTTCACTAGATAATCATCGGCCCCGCTTTGCAGCCCATCCACTCTGTCGCGCACGGCATCCCTGGCAGTCAGCATGAGCACAGGTGTCGTCACGCCCTCATCGCGCCAGGATTGCAGCAGCGCCAAGCCATCGCCATCGGGTAGTCCACGATCAAGAATCACCACGTCGCTGGCGACACTTTGCATCGCCTGACGCGCAGCCTGCACCGAGGTAACGTGCTCCACCACGAAGTGGTACATCATCAGTCCAGAACGAATACCCGAGGCCACCAGTGGATCATCTTCTATGAGTAGGACGTGCATAGCGGTTTCCTTGTGATGGAAGCAGCATGACAAACGCGCATTAACCGAACGTTAAGCCCTTTGGCAAAACCCTTGCACCAGATCAAAAAAAGCGCCCTTACCAGGGAAAGTAAGGGCGTCATCGTGAACGGAGTTGCTCACTTAGCGAGCGATACGCTGGGCAATAAACCAGCCCAGCACCATCGCCGCCAGCAGTGCAAGAAGCGGCAGCGTTAGCCCACCAATGGAGGCAATGGCAGGCCCAGGGCAGTAACCGGAAAGCCCCCAGCCCACCCCAAACAGCGCCGCTCCGCCTAACAGTTTGGCATCTAGCTCTTGCTTGGTCGGCAGTTGGAATTTGGTGCTAAACAGTGGCGTACCGCGGGCGAAGACTAACCGGTAGCCCACAAAGGTGGTGCCTACGGCGGCCCCGAGTACAAACATCAACGTGGGATCCCAGGCACCGGCAATATCCAAAAAACCCAGCACCCGCGCGGGGTCTGTCATCCCAGAGATCGCTAGCCCCAAACCAAACAGAAGGCCTGCGATGTAACCCGCCGCTGTTTTTACAGCTGGTGTACTCATACCCCACCCCCAATGACATGCCGCACCACATAAACCGTGGCTATCGCCGTGACCAAAAACATAGCCGTGGCTGCCATGGAGCGGGGTGCCAAGCGCGCCAAGCCGCAGACGCCGTGGCCGCTGGTGCAACCACTCCCAAGCCCAGTGCCTACCCCCACCAGCAGGCCTGCTAACAGCATTAGCGGTACGCCACCCGCTGGCTCACCAATCACGGCACCGGGAACGCCCGCCACGTTACCCAGCCCGCCGCCCACTGCCATCACCAGCAGCGGGCCGCTAATTAGCCCCGCTAAAAACGCCACCCGCCAAGCACTATCCCCCTTGGGACGCTGAGTAATTAAACCGCCAATGATGCCGCTGATACCGGCAATGCGGCCTAGTGCGCCCATCAGCCACACTGCTGAAAGTCCAATCAGCACACCGCCCACTAGCCCGTGCAGGCTCGCTATCCAGTCCACATCTAGCTCCTTATGTTACCCAACGCTCGTTGCCTAACGCTTGGTTTTACAGGTGGATATACCCATGAGCGAATACACCGGGCAGAAATTGAATAGCCCCGTTGCCAACGGCGCGACCCCTATCCACCCCCATACACCAATCGTGCCCATCAAGGTCAGCACGATTAACAGTAACCCCACAGCAATCCGCGCTATTTTGTCGATGCCGCCTACGTTCGTTTTCATCGCTGTTTCCTACCCATTTATGTGTCGTTAAGTAAACCCACCGCCGCTTAAAACCAGTTAATTGGTACTTTTAGGTATACCTGGCCGTTATCTTCGGCGGGCGGCAGCTCGCCGGCCCGCATATTGACCTGTACCGAAGGAATAATCAGGCGCGGCATTCCCAGCGTGGCATCCCGTTCGGTACGCATTTTGACAAACTCTTCCTCACTAATGCCGTCATGGACGTGCACGTTCGTTTTGCGCTGCTCAGCAACGGAAGTTTCGTGCTGAAATAACTCGCGCCCTGGGGCTTTATAGTCGTGGCATAGAAATAGCCGCGTTTGCTCGGGCAAAGACAGTACTTTCTGAATAGAGTGGTAGAGCGTGCGAGCATCGCCGCCAGGAAAATCGCAGCGCGCGGTGCCGTAATCTGGCATAAACAGGGTATCGCCCACAAAGGCGGCATCACCGATAACGTAGGTTAAGCAGGCGGGAGTGTGGCCAGGTGTATGCAGTACACGCCCCTCTAACGAGCCAATCGTGAAAGTATCGCCTTCATTGAATAACGCATCAAACTGGCTTCCATCTCGGGCAAACTCGGTGCCTGCATTAAACGCTTTACCAAAAATCTCCTGCACCTCGACGATATGAGCACCAATGCCCGTTTTGCCTCCTAACTGATCATGCAGATACGGTGCTGCGGAGAGGTGGTCAGCGTGGACATGGGTTTCCAATACCCAAGCCACTTCCAGCCGTTTTTCACGGACAAACGCTATAATTTGATTAGCTGAACGAATATCAGTGCGCCCTGCCGCGTAATCAAAGTCCAGAACAGAGTCGATAATGGCGCACGCGCTGCTATCGGGGTCTTGCACCACATAGCTGAACGTATTGGTTGGTTCATCAAAGAAGTGGGTAACGATAGGGCGCTGCATTCTGGAGCCTCCTGAGGATGGACTGCTAACAGTGGATCTATACAGCGAGTGTAGCGCAACAAAAATTATATGTTTATATCATTTTGGAATTCAAAGGGTATCATAGATCAGACATTTTTTATTAATTAGCCTAAGGTATAAAAAATTCTGGCCGATAGAGATCAGGGTTTAATTACTAATTGGAATTTTTTAACAAGGACATCATGAAACGTTTGACAACGACGCAGAAGCTTTGGGGCACACTTGGCATCATTTGGATAGCGATGCTGCTATTAGTAGGCTGGTTGGCGTGGGAAAACCGCCAAACGCTTGAAAACGAGCGTCGCGCCAGTATTGAGCACATTGTAAAAAGCGTTCATGGGCAGCTTGAGGCCTTACAAAAACGTGCTGAGCTTGGTGAACTGACAGAAGCGGAAGCACAGCAGCGGGCCATTGATAATATTGCCAGCGTACGCTTTGGCGACGGCGAATATGTCTTTGCTTTTGATAATAATCTCGACATTGTGTCTCACCCCAATCGCCCCCGAGGCGAAGATATGAGCAGCTATCAAGACGCTAGCGGTACACGTTTATACGCTGCGTTTCTTAACGTTGCTCAGGCTGGGGGCGGTCATGTGGACTACTTCTCACGCCGTATTACCGGTGACGGCCAAGTGCCGAAGGTTAGCTATGTCGCGCATCTACCGGAATGGGGATGGTCGTTGGCGGCGGGAGTTTACGTGGATGACATCAACGCTGCCTTTATCTCCGGGCTAATCCGCTCAGCGATTGTTTTGTTAGTGATTGGTATACCGGTGACTCTGTTGATGGGCTGGGTTATTCGTGATGTTGCTCGTCGATTAGGTGGCGACCCACGCTATGCGGCCTCCGTGGTGCGCCATATCGCCGATGGGGATTTGACCCAAGTCGCGTCCCTTTCAACTAACGATCAGCAAAGTTTGCTTTATGATATTAACCGCATGCGCGAGACCCTAGCCGACACCATTAGCGACATACACCACGGTGCCGACCAAGTGAATAACGGGGTAGAGCAAATTGTGGGCGTGAACGAAGAGCTCTCTACCCGCACTGAAGAGCAGGCAGCATCGCTTGCCGAAACAGCTTCCAGCATGGAGCAACTGACGGCGACAGTAAAACAGAATGCCGAGCATGCCGATCACGCCCGCACACTAGCCACTAAAACTGCTGAGAGCGCCCAACGTGGTAGCGATGCCATGGCATCGGTGATTACTACGATGGCTACTATCAACGAAAGCGCTACCCAAATGAGCAGCATCGTGAACACCATTGATGCCATCGCTTTCCAGACCAATATTCTGGCGCTAAATGCCTCGGTGGAAGCTGCCCGTGCCGGGGAGCAAGGCCGTGGATTTGCCGTCGTCGCCAACGAAGTGCGCCAGCTGGCAAGCCGCTCGGCGTCCGCCGCCCAAGAGATCAAAGGGTTGATCGAAAACGCGGATGCGCAGGTGGTCGAAGGCAGCCGACAAGTCAAAAACACGGGTGAGATGATTACCGGTGTGGTCGCCGATATTCAGCAGCTCAGTACGCTGGTACAGGAAATCTCGGCAGCCACCATTGAGCAGAGCAGCGGTATCGAGCAGGTCAATCAGGCCGTGACGCAGATGGATCAAATGACTCAGCAAAACGCGGGGCTGGTACAGCAGAGTAACCATGCTACCCAGCAGCTAGCACAGCTGAGCACCCAGCTTCGCCACTTGGTGACTAACTTTAACCTGAATCCGTGAAGCCGGCGCCGACACTTTCCCTATCACCGCCAGCGAGCACTTTTTGATCATTCGCCCCGTGCAAGTTGGCTTTCGCAAGCCCGTTATTGCCAAAACCCACCGTGCTGATCGGTGCTGACGGCCCGTTTTGTCATGCCTTTCCACCCGCCAGGCACGACATATCTGGCGATCGCGTGTCGCTTGGAACTGCTTGTGGATAGAGTGTCGCCGATTGACGGTCAGCATGGCGTTCCTCGTGGATAACGCAGTCGGCTCCGCAGCGTCTTGAGCACCGTCATGCGCCCGATATCC
>NZ_FODB01000086.1 GCF_900110265.1 Vreelandella aquamarina
CGCATTGAGGACATGAGCATCGACCAGTTGCTGGAATTGAATCAATACGTCTGCCGGCGCATCGACGAACTGAGGGATCAGGAAAATCTGCAGGCACTGAGTCAGTTGCGGGTGGGCCTGAAAGTAACCTTCGAGGGCCGGGAAGGCCCGGTGTTGGGGATCGTCACCAAGATCAACCGCAAGAGTGTGATTGTTCTGGCCGAGGACGGCCCCAAACAGTACAAGGTCTCGCCGGAGTTATTAAGGCCTCTGCGTGACGTGAAGTAGGTCAACTACGTCGTGGAATGAACGCTTACTGCGCGCCGTTTGCAGCAGGTTGTCGGCCACGCGCGCATAGTGGGCGTAGCTCTCGTCAGACGACGAAGCGTGCACCTTGGCGGTCACGCTGCGCTTGAAATCGGTCACTTCCTCTGGGCGCTCATCGATCAGCAGGGCATACAGCTTGATCTCGGGATACGCCGCCGCCACGGCCTGGCAGATATGCTTCAACAGCGTGGTTTTCCCTGCCCCCCCCCCCCGGCGGCGCCACGATCAGCCCGCGCTGCCCCATGCTAATGGGCGTGATCAAATCCATCGCCCGCACACTGTGCTCACGAACGCCATTGGCCAGATAAAGGCGCGGGGAAGGATAAATGGCGGTGCCGTTGAGAAGGCTAATACATCCGCAACAGCCGTTGGTTATGCATTATTCATAGTGGCTCCAGGCCTGAGAACTTCCACCACTCGCTCGTCATCGAGCACTTGATAGACCAGGTGATGCTGAATATTGATGCGGCATGAATAGAACCCCGCAAGATCACCCACGAGTTTCTCAAACGAAGGCGGCTTGCGGTATAGGTCTTCCGCTACCAGCGCTAGCCGTTCCTGCGCTTTTGGTTTGAGGCCGCGGGAGGCCAGCTTCGCAGCGGCGCGACTTTATCGCGTCGGCCTGCCTTGCCTTGTTATGGGTGCTTTGCCATGATATACCAATATTTGGTATAGGAGTCTCCCCATGGCTAGAAATACCAGCATTACACTCGGCCCCCACTTTGATGAGTTTATAGCCATTCAGGTTGAAAAGGGCCGCTATGGCTCGGTGAGCGAGGTGGTACGTGCCGGACTGCGTCTGCTTGAAGAAACGGAAAGTAAGCTTGAACGGCTCCAACGCCTTCTGGATGAAGGCGAACAGAGCGGAATCGCAGAGTATTCCCTTGAAAGCGTTATTACAGAACTGGACAACGAAGCTCACTGATGCGTCCATACCTGCTCACTTCCTCTGCCCGAAAAGACGTTGTCGAGATAGGCCGCTTCACCACCGAAAAGTGGGGAAAGCGCCAACGCGATACGTACCTCAGGCAGCTTGACGATGCTTTCAAGCTGCTCGCTCGCCAACCTGATATTGGCCGCGATACGGGTGACATAAAACCAGGGTACAAAAAGTTCAGTCAGGGCAGTCATGTTATCTTTTACAGAGCCGGTACGGAATCCAGGATCGTTGTCATCCGAATTCTCCACAACAGTATGGATGTGGAGCAGCATCTTTAACGCCCCAAGCAGGGGAATATTTTGCGTTTTGAGCGCAGCGAAGCAAAATATTTCCCGCTGCCTTGGTTTGTTATGGTCAGAATTCTGAGAAAAATATTCCCTTAGACTAAGCCTATAGCACCTAGCCTCACCGCTGTTCACACTTGATAGCTTCGTCAAATTTGCAATTAAACCGAGGGGCTCTCGACGGAACCAAATAACCAATTTCAACACTTGAAACTCGCCGAGCCACTCCCTGATTATCAATAATTCGACCGACGCTACCACCTCGATCTCCATTTTCAGCACTGATTACTGAAATCAAAAATTCTTCACTGCCTATTTGGTTCGAGTTACTATCAAAGTATCTAGCCTGGAATCCGGCACTCACAGCTTCATGGGGGAGGAGGTCACCTGTTATGCGCCAGTCAAAAAACAAGCCAATTCCACGCCTTCCTTGAGCTTCTGCAACTCTAACTTCGTTAAACTCGAGGGAGTTCGAAAATATACTATCTGACTCCAGTAACAAACTAGCTTGATGAAGTTTTCCTAATGTATTTAGGCTAGAATAATTGTATCTATCGCGCTGCAACTCTTTGGCCTTAACGATAGCTGACTCCAGTGATGAAATGTCTAAATTAATTTGTTCAATGCCTATCTCTCTTAATTCTTCGATCTGCCTAGTAAGTTTAGAAGAACCAAGAGAATAAAAATCAAAATCCAAGTCATAGTCGTCTATATGAGAAAGCTCAATAAACAGTTTATCTACTTCTTCATTTTCCTCACGGCGCCGTTGAGCTTCTTCAGCATTAATGAAAATGCCGTCGGAAACAACAGCGAAGACTTCTTCAGCTTCGCTATATTTAATCGTCTCTGGAGTTAGGCGACCGCTTTCATAGGCAGTCAAAAGGTTTGTGAGCTCGTCCTCTACGAACTCGATAAGAGAATCATCGAAAAAGTAAACCTCTTCAAGGACGGACGGCCATCGAAACACAACGGTAACCGAGTATGAATCATCTGAATTATCTGTCACGCCCTCTAACTGATAAGAAGCAAATTCATACAAATGCTGCTCTAGTTCGAAATATCTGCTCGTAGGAGAAAGAGTCGGGCGTGGAGCATTCCAAGAACCAGCATATTTATTCCATTCTTCTCTTGACCATACGGACCGATCAACTTCTGAGAGTAGTTCATAATCAGGAGACTCTAGGAATTGTAATACTCGATCGCCAGGATCAAGGTTATTTGTTGATTCCGAGCATCCAGATAGTATTAACATTAAAATGATAATTTTTGTTAACCGCATGTTTATCCAATCCTCATATGAAGTGCCATATGGTACCTCTCAGCACCCAAACCATAACGCGAAGCTTAGCGGCGCCCTTGTAATGGAGGCGAAGCCGCAATGGAAAGGGCGTCCGGCGGCCATCGGCCGCGTACTACAGCGACTGGTTAGTGGCAGGTAATGACACTGCCGGCTCCCTGGCACTGACCTTGACGGCCTACTCCGTAACCCGGCACCGACATGAGCCGATGCACTCTGTTTGAAACACCGCCAATGATGCGGTGAATGAACCTGAACCCAAAGGTAGCAGATCCAGACCCAATTTTCGGCGGACGGCCCCAAACGGTGAGCACTGAATTTCCCGCCAAGACTCTTGCTTGCTGATGCAACCAAACCGAACACGGATTCTGACGGCCTTGGTGCTCACCAAATTACGCGGGTTTGGCAACCAAGCACGGCACCAAGGCCCCTGGCACACCGCAGCCCAAAAGGACCGAAGCCATAGCCACTAACGCCCGCCATAAACGGCGCGAGGAACGAGCGTCCGGCGACCGCAGGGAGCGAATTTGATGGCTTTGTTATGGCTTGGCATGCCAGGCAATATCAATCTTTTTATGATGTGCCGCACAATCTCTAAGATATAGATTGATTAGACTTTGATAAGGCACGCCTGTTTCCTCTGCCATTTCTTTGAAATAGCCAATGACATCCTCACCGAGCCTGATCGTGACAGATTTCTTTAATTTTGAAGCGTATGGATTTTTACGCGATTTCATCTTTGAAAAATCATATTCATCTTTCATGATAGTTACCCTTCATAAAACTTGCGTTCCTTGCTGGTTGCTTTGCGCGCAGAAATGATTCGAATAGAACTTCCCTGTTCGCGCTCACAGTGACACACGATCAATATCCTGGATTCATTACTCATTCCCAACATAAGGAAGCGATCTTCTGATGAGAATGAATTTTCGTCATCAAAAAACTGAATCGCAAGCTCATCGTAAAAAACTGATTTCGCTTCATAGAACGACACCCCATGTTTTTTGAGGTTTAAGTCAGCCTTCTTTGTATCCCATTCGAATTCAATCATAAATACAATGTATGTACATTACTGTAAACTGTCAAGCTTCGGGAGCCATAACGCCTCAATAACCGGCGGCTGGAACGGAGCGAAGCGCAGTGTAAGCCGTCCGGCGCCGAAGGCGCGAAGTTGATTGACTTGTTATGCATTTGCACGAACTAGACGCTCGACTTCCTTTTCTAAACCAAAGATTTCTTTTGAGTTAATAGCCACTCCAATATTGTTGGGAATTTGCGTTATGGGAACTGGCATGTTTGATGTTGGCGCTGTGACGATTCTTATCTCCCCTGAGACAGTGTGCATTGCCCCTGCGTAGTGAACACCAAGGAGGCGAATACGGTGACTGCCCATATATGTATTGCCTTTGTTGTCCATATAACCACCAATGTTTGCCAAAAACACCGGTGATCCACTAGAGCCTGGAAAACTTGCTATATCTGTAAGAAATTCAGATTTTCCGTTCCAAGGAACGTTGGCGTGTGTACCTGTAATGCCTTTCCTTATGACAGGGAGATTGTTTTTGGCATCCCAAATTCCGTTGGGATAACCGATCATGACAATATCCTCCATAGACGAATAGGACTCGCGCTCTTCATCTTTTGGGATCAGATCGGTTTGCAAAGGGATATAGAAAAGCTTGCTACCAGTTTTTTGTATCTGATTCAGCAATGGACCTATCAAAAACGCTGCAAGATCGATGTTTGGATCAGGATGTTTGATACATTGGTTCTCGAAGTTTGAAAACTGGAATTGCTGATGCTTACCGGTATCGGGTAGCCCATCGCGTGTAGCGAGGGTTACATGAAACCTACCTGTATTTGCGTTAGCAATAACATGCTTATTTGTAACTATTACAGGAACAGCTGAATCATCTTTTTGGAGAAAATTCATATAGAAGCCTGTGCCTGTAGATATGCCCCCATTATGGAGAGTGGTTTCTATTCTCACTGTACTGTGAGTGAGCTGTTCCATTATTCCCAGGCTCATTGTTTCTCCTTATGCATAACGCTGAAATAAGCGGCGGCCCGACAGGGGCGTCCGGTGGAGGCCGCAGGCCGGAACGAACTTAATTGACTGGTTAACTGGCGCTGCCACCATAGTATGACCTTAGCACCTGATGACGGTGCTTGAAGATGAGTCGGTAGACAGGTGCCAGAACGTCTGCCAACACTGGCTCCCACAACTCGTTCTGATGGAGCCAAATCGGATCAGCATTCTCCTCGATGAACTGATCTACAGGCATACCATCCACGGTTGGTGGCCGCTTTATTCTGACCTGCTTACCGTTCATAAAGACCCACTGGTACTTCCTTTGCCGCTCTGCCTTCGCGGCTTTCTTTGCTCTCTTTTGAGCCGGAGTGAGCTTTTTCTTAACCTTTGCCATATCTGAACTTTTTGGTGCTAACGCCCCCAATCAGGGGCATATTTTTGCGCTTTGAGCGCAGCGAAGCAAAAATATGTCCCACTGCCTTGGTTTGTTAGTTGTAACTATCGCCGAGAACTGGGATCAAGGCCCAGCATTCGCAAACCAATATTGATACCGAAACCTACGATGAGTGGCCACCAGTGAACAAGGACTATCGCCAGGACCGAAAATCCTATAGATACGATTGACGACAGCAACAGCCCTATATGCTTAGTTTTCGCATATGCAGACAAACCGCCTAAAGCCAACAAAATTGAGATGCCTGCCAAAACATAAATTACTATTGCCATTTGGTCACCACTCTCCTCTACGTACCGTGTGCTAGCGCGGTACAGACCCGTACTTAGGCTCTAAAAGCTGCCATACAACTAACGCTTAGCGCACCGGTGACTTTGACGTAGCGAAGCGGAGACAAAGGCATCCGAGTGCCGCGCCTGGTTATGTTTGATATTCGATTTCTACGGCCGACTCGTCTCCACAATGAATGAAGAGTTCCCCTTTCGCTGAATTTGAAGATGAAAACTGAAACCAACCACGGCCAGACTTTTCACGACCATCATCATTTCCAGACCAAGAAAACTCGACTCGCCCTCCATCATCTGGAATGCGGTAGTCGATTTGGCCCTCAACTGCTCCGAATACAAAAAAGCCGAGGCCATCTTCATCGAACTGGAAGTATCCGGGCTCGATAAGATCAACAAAGTCTTGATCCCACATTTCCATCCACTTAATTCGCCAGCGTCCAACGACTTTACTCAAACTACCTCCTTAAAACATAACGCGGAGATAAGCGGCGGCCCGTCAGGGGCGTCCGGCGGACGGCCCTATGGCCGGGAGCGAACTTAATTGACTGGTTAAAGGCAGGTACTGACGCTGCCTGCTCCCTGGCACTGACCGTGACGGCCTACTCCGTTATCTTGCACCGACGCGCGCCGATACCGTTTGTTTGAAACCACCGCCAAGCCAGCGGTGGATGAACCTGTACTCAAAGGTACCAGATCCAGAATAAATTGTCGGCGGACGGCCCCAAACGGCGAACACCGATTTTGCTACCAACGCCGCTGACGATTAAAGCTGCCAAACCGGACGCAGACTCTGCTGGCCTTGGTGCTCTGACAATTGGCGGGTTTGGCTACCAAGCCCGGCACCAAGGCCACTGGCACAAAGCCACCTAAAAGACCGAAGCCTTTGCCATTAACGCCCTGGCTTTGCGGCGTGCCGGAGCGCCAGCGCAGGCGCGTCCGACAACAGCCACTTGTTAACCCCGGAGTTCGAGGTCTTCCCGAATAACCTCCGGATGACGGAAAGCAATCTCGATGAGTGCCTTTGCCGGCCCTGAGGGTTTACGTCGACCTTGCTCCCATTCCTGCAACGTACGCGGAGAAATATGCAGTACCTCAGCAAACTCCCTCTGGGTCAGGCCGGTTTTACCGCGTGCCTCTGCCACCTCGTTAGGCTCCACACGACTGACTCGTGCGGCTTTGCCCGCTTTCATTTCTTTGACGGACTGGAGTAGCTTGTTGCCAAGCTCCTCAGCACTCAGGGTCTCGTTACTCATTTTCCAATACCTCACGAATCGACTTCAGGATATGCGCGGGTATGTTGTCCTTGACGGCCTTTTTGTAGATCACCAACAGCCAGATCTCGCCATTTGCCAACCTGGTGAAGTAGATAACTCGCACTCCACCCCGCTTCCCTGAACCCGCAACCGACCAACGAACCTTTCTACATCCACCACTACCGGGAATGGGATCACCTATTTCCGGATTGGCTGCCAGCCAAGCGAAGAAAGAGCTCCGCTCCTCTTCAGTCCAAATTTTCCTGGCGTCCGCTTCAAATGTAGGGGTTTCGATGATGGTAAACATACTGACAAATATACGTCATTGACGGAGTTTTGCAAGGTAGGCGGCTAGAAGGGTTAACGCTTGCAGCATGCGCGCTTACGGAATGGAGCCGAAGGCGCAATGTAGTGGGTGTCGCCGTGCCTGCACTGGTTATGTTCTTCTTCGTGTTAGCAGCGCCTGCCCAGCCACCCCGAAGAATCAATGTGGATAAAATAACCGAAGTCCTCAGAGGACATGACGGATCGCGCATCAGTGAGCCCAACACCACAATACGGACAACACTTAATTTCGACTGCTGTAGTCCAGAGCGTATCACCCACTTCCTCAAGATATTGATTTACCTGTAAGTCATCCTCTGTTGCTACCCGCTCAATAACCAAACACCAACCAAGGTCTTCAGAGCCAAAACGGGCTGGCCCCCAACAGATTGAAACGCCATCACTCGGCATCTCGTCACAACAGTGTATGAGATTTGACAGGCTATCCATTTATTTCATCCACAAATATCTGGTCCTCTACGGCATCTGCAATGGCGCGATCCAATCGTGTAAGCAAATCTTCGAATGACTCTTCAGGCCGGCGGACTAACATTGCAAGGCATTGATCTTCATCAGATGCAGTCGCCGCACAGCTAACCGGGCCAACCCTACCAATAGTGATTTCGCCTGAGCCATCAATCAGCAGTTCAATATTCTCGAGTTTCATATGACGAAACCTGACTCTTTGTGAACATAACGCC
>NZ_FODB01000125.1 GCF_900110265.1 Vreelandella aquamarina
ACTGTCTGGGTGAATGGCGATAATGGCTATATTGCCATGCAGGTCAGTGGGTTAGAAGTGCTTCCGGGGGCCGGTCTCACGGATTCAGGAGTAAACCAGCATATGAAAGTGTGATTCGTAATTACCGCAACGGACGGGATATGACCCAGACGCCACGCGGTGTCAAAGTGATAGACCTCTTCGGACTAACCGCCGACGAAGCAAAAACGCATTACCCATCAATTTACCAATGGGTAGTCGAGCGTGTTAAACCTGAGCGCGATCAAAATAAAGATAAAAGCATTCGCGAAAAATGGTGGCTTCATGGCCGACCAAGGCCAGAATGGCGAGACTACTCTGCAGGTCTGCCGCGATACATCTCCACGGTAGAAACAGCAAAACATCGCCTATTTACGTTTTTAGATGCCGATATTTTACCAGACAACAAGCTAATCAATATTGCTCTGCAAAAGGGTGAAGAGTTTGGGCTGTTATCAAGCCGCTTGCATATACTCTGGTCATTAGCGGCTGGTAGCCGTTTGGGTGTTGGCAACGATTCAGTCTATGTAAAAACCCGCTGCTTCGAGACTTTCCCCTTTCCAGAACTTACCGACGAGCAGGCGGCGAAGATCGGCCAACTGGCCGAACAGATCGACGCCCATCGCAAGCGTCAGCAGGCAGAGCACCCAACGCTCACGCTTACCGGTATGTACAACGTGATGGAAAAGCTTCGCGCAGGCGAAGAGCTCAACGCCAAAGAGCAAACCATCAACCAACAAGGCTTGGTCAGCACCCTGCTTGCCGACCACGACGCCCTAGACCGCGCGGTATTTAACGCCTACGGCTGGGATGACTTGGCAAAAGCACTCGTGGGGCTGCCCGGTGCCACTACGCCCCTGCCGGATAAACCCGCCGCCCAGGCAGAAGCCGAAGAAGAGTTACTAATGCGCCTAGCAGCCTGTCGGACTTTCCGTTGCACCGTGAGATACTGACCACCGTCATCGCCGAGCTGAGAAGATCGCCATGAGCCGCTTCATCCCTGTG
>NZ_FODB01000087.1 GCF_900110265.1 Vreelandella aquamarina
CCAAACAGTACAAGGTCTCGCCGGAGTTATTAAGGCCTCTGCGTGACGTGAAGTAGGTCAACTACGTCGTGGAATGAACGCTTACTTATGTTTGCCTACGCCTACCCACCGGCGGCGGTAAGACAATTCTCGCTGCTCACTCAATTGCGGTGGCCAAAGATGCTTGGGTAGAAAAGGACTTCCCCTTAGTGCTGTGGCTTGTTCCCACCAACACCATTCGTACGCAAACGGCTGAAGCACTCAAGAACCCTCGGCATCCCTACCGCAAAGCACTGGACGAGGCGTTTGGTGGGCGCGTGCGAATCTTTGATATTGGCGATTTTACTCACATCAAACCGCATGACCTACGATCTAACCTCTGCGTGGTCGTCGGCACGGTACAAACGCTGCGCGTAAGCAATACCGATGGGCGCAAAGTCTATGCGCATAACGAGGAAATGGAGCCACACTTCTCTGCGGTTTCTCCTCAAACGCCAGAGCTGGAGCGCACTGAAAAGGGCAATATTAAATTCAGCTTCGCTAACCTGATGCACCTGCACCAGCCATTGGTGATCATGGATGAAGCCCATAAGGCTGGCTCCAAGCTCAGCCAAGAAGTTTATGAACGGATTAATCCGACCGCGCTCATCGAATTCACCGCCACGCCCAAGGGGTTCAACAATCTGCTTCATTCAGTGACCGCCCAGGAGCTGAAAGATGAAGAGATGATCAAGATGCCTGTGGTGCTGGACGAAGCAGAGACATGGCAAGGAGCGGTTAACTCGGCCATTTTGAAGCGTGCCGAGCTACAAGAGCATGCTGAACGCGACCGAGACGCTTATATTCGCCCTATCGTACTCTTTCAGGCACAAAAAAAAGGCGAAGAAGTCACCGTGGAGGTGCTGAAGCAGCACCTGATCGACAATGAGAATATTGATCCAAATAAAATCGCCGTGGCCACTGGCGCGCAACGTGAATTAGACGGCATCAACCTATTCAAGCCCGATTGCCCTATTGAGTACGTCATCACGATCGAAGCGCTCAAAGAAGGCTGGGACTGCTCTTTCGCCTATGTTTTCTGCTCGGTGGCTAATATTCGCAGCTCCACCGACGCTGAGCAGCTCTTGGGCCGCGTGCTTCGCATGCCTTACGCCCATAAACGTAAAGAAAAAGCGCTGAATAAATCCTACGCTAAGCTGGTTTCAAAACGCTTTATGGATGCCGCCCACAGCCTGCGCGATAAGCTCATTGATATGGGCTTTGAAGAGAGCGAGGCAGAGGACAATATCGAAGCTGAACAGCTCGGCCTTGATGATGGGTTGTTTGGACGACAGCCTCGGCCCACTCCGACGATGAAAGTTGCCATTCAGGCCAGCCAGGAAGAAGCCAGCAAAATGAACACGGCGGTGCCGTCGAAAGTACAAGTGACTTTTGATGAGAGCGGCAAGAGCCATGTGGAAGTAAAAGGCTTCCTCAAGCCCGAAGAAGCCGACACATTGATCAGCTATGCCCCTGAATCGCTTAAGCCGCAGCTTCAGCAAAAAATCAACGAGCACCACGCTAAATACCAGCACGAGATACCACCTTCACAGAAGGGAGAAACCTTCACGCTGCCTCGCTTAATGGCCTACGTGCAAGGAGAGCTAGTATTTGGAGACCCCGAAATTCTCATGGAGCAACATGAGTGGTCGCTTGCCGACCACCCTGCTCGCTTGGAAGCGTCCGAATTCAGTATCGTGGATACCACGAACACATTTGAAATTGATTTGGACGGCAATCGCGTGACCATTGGCTCTGGCTATGCTGCTGAGCAGCTCACCATGAACGTTGAAGTAGACGACTGGACGCCAAACAGCCTCGTGCAATGGCTAGATCGCAAAATACGTACACCGTGGCTTAGCCAAGCTGAATTACTGGCCTGGCTAAGTGACGTCGTGACCTATCTAACACGTGATCGAGAGCTGAGTTTATCGCAGCTGATGCGCTGCAAATTTATTCTCGCTCGCAAGCTGTCTGAAAAAATTCAGGGCTTCCGCCAAGCAGAGCGTGAGAAAGTCTACCAAGCCAACCTATTTGGGCCAGACGCCCATATTGAGGTCTCCTTCGATCAAGGCTTTACCTTTTTCGATGAGATGTATGCGGGCGTTCCGAAATATCGCGGCACCTATCGGTTCAAAAAGCACTTCATGGGGCCTGACGCTCTGCCCGTCTTTGATTCCAAAAAGGTCAATGGCGAGGAAGAACAGTGTGCCTTCATGATCGATTCGCACCCGAGGGTAAAATACTGGACGCGTAACGTCAGCAAGCACCCAAATTCGTTCTCGCTGCCGACCTCTACCGATAAATTCTACCCAGACTTTGTCGCCCTGCTCGATGATGGCCGTCTGCTTGTCGTGGAATACAAAGGCAAGGATCGCACACCCGAGGAAAGCCGCGATTCACGCGAGAAGAATCTCATCGGCCAGCAATGGGCAAAGGCTTCCGATGGTAAGGCTGTCTTTTTGATGGCCACTATTGAGAAAGGAGATCCGAAAGAAGTACGCGTGGCAATTGATGAAGTATTAGGGAAATAACCAACCCTTAGCGCAAAACCCGTTCTCGTAGATGCCTCTGCGGTGCAGAAAAACCAGGAATCTTGCAAACGGCAAAATGGAGGGGATTGCCCCCTCCATATCGCTTACTTCTTCTTACGAACCTTGATCGGGAATACCTTGCCGTTTTTAGGCCGAATAATCTTCCCGTTCTTACGGATGTAAGGCCGATAAATGATCTCGTAGTCGTCATGAATAACGCCCATGGATCACCTCCATCTACTATCACGGCCTTAAAAACTTCGCGGCGTTGACCTTTGGCCAGGCAAAGATTAACCTTCGCCATGCTATCGAATATGGCAACTCGCCAAGAGAACAGGGCCGCCATGCTAAGTCCTGCTCTTTTGCGTCCTCCCAGCCAAGGCGGCAACCTTGGCTGGGAATCCTCCCTTCATCTCATCTTCCTTGATTCCCTCGTAGTAGTTTTTTAAGAAAGAAACCACTACATGTAGTGCTCCTGTGTCTAAATCTACATATCAGGTTGACAGGTGTCAACCCAATCACCATATTGTCAACTTAACCCACCTTACAATAAGGTAGAAAGTCATGCTGCATGATCGTATACATCGTGCGCGTGTCCTTAAGAATATGACCTTGCAGCAGTTAGCCGATCTGCTGGGAGACATAACCAAGCAGGCTCTGTCGAAATATGAACAGGGCAAGGACGCGCCCAATTCGACTCGCTTGATCCAACTGGCGGACGCGCTTGGGGTTAACCCTGAGTATTTTTTCCGCTCAGACTCAGTAGAGCTGGGTAAAGTAGACTTCCGTAAGCACTCCGCCTTCGGAAAACGCCAACAAGAAGCCGTAAAAGAGCAAGTGCGTGAGCACCTAGAACGCTATTTAGCGGCAGAGAGCCTGTTTCAAACCGACCAATTAATTGGTGAATTTGCCAAATGGCATCAGCGTTTTCCTGTGTCCAATGTTGATGAGGTTGAACAGGCGGCAAATAAACTGCGTGAAGATTGGCAGCTAGGGGTAAACCCTATAGCCAACCTGACTGAAATTCTGGAAGAAAAAGGCATCAAGGTAGTGAGCCTTCAAGCCCACGAGAAATTCGATGGGCTGTGCGCTCTCGTCAATAATGGCGCGGATGCTGTTATCGTCAGTAACACCGAGCGTCCTGGTGAACGCCAGCGTTTTAACCTCGCCCATGAGCTAGGACATTTGGTGATGTCACTGCCTGAGGAGCTTCATGGCACTCGTGATGAAGAAAACTGGTGCCACCGCTTTGCCGGGGCGTTTCTGTTCCCTGCTAGCCAAGTACGCATCACCTTTGGTGAGCACCGCAAGCGTGTACTGTTCCAGGAATTTCTGTTGGCCAAGGAGGAATGGGGGATTTCTATTCAAGCCACTTTGCGCCGGTTATATGACCTGGATATCGTTAACTCGAACTTCTATCAGAATACTTTTCGCTTATGGTCGATGCAGGGGTTCAAAAAAAATGAGCCTGGTCGGCTAGACCCTGAAAAATCCTATCGCCTGAAGCAGTTGGTTTACAGGGCACTAGCAGAAGGGCTGGTCACTCCTTCAAGAGCAGCGGAGTTGCTTAGTACAAGCCTCGGTGAGATCGAGGAGATCATGGCAAACGGACAGGCAGGTGACGGTGAGCATGCCCGCGAAAATTCTTGTATCTGATACCAATATCTGGATCGATCTACACCGCAGTGGCCTGCTTGAAACCGTGTTTTCTCTACCTCACCATTTCGTAACCACCGACTTTGTGTGGCGAGAGCTGAAAAAGCCCCCTGGTAAGGAACTGACAGGCTTGGGACTTGCGGTTGAAGCATTCAACGGCGATGAGGTGGCGACACTTTTTACGCTACGCCAAACATTGGGCAATTCCTCACTAGCGGATGTGTCGTGCTACTTTCTAGCCAAGGAAAGAGGCTGGACGCTGCTAACCAATGACGGAGCGCTCAGGAAATCAGGGCAACAAAGCCAGTTGGAGATTCGTGGTGTACTTTGGATATTAGATGAGCTGGAGGCTCATGCCCTTCTTTCGCCAAGCCAACTGGCCGACGCTTTGGAATCGATGCTAAAAGCGGGTGCCAGGCTACCGGAATACGATTGCCATCAACGACTAGGCCGATGGCGGTAAATATGGTGCTCAAGATCAAGCCTTATAGCCCCCCTCTCTCCCTAAATGAGCCACCCCCTTTCGTTAGCCAAGAATTTAGGCAAAAAATTTTGATATGAACGAGAGTGCCTTTAATAAAAAAAGGCAGGGCAACACTTTGTCCTAACTATGCCAAGGATGCCGACACCTAACAGACATCTCATAGTGGCAATCCAATTGCACTATTGTTGCTATGTGGCTGTTTCTCCCAACGAGGATATCTAATGTACATGGACCCACAGAACCTCAAGCTCAACGACTTGTTGCATAGCAGGCTGTTCCGTATTCCGCCCTACCAGCGCCCCTACAGCTGGCAGACTGAGCATCGGCGTGACCTCTTCAACGACCTGCGTACCCTGTACCAGAAGCGCCAAGAGTTCCACTTTATGGCAACGGTGGTGGGAGTTGATAATGGGCCTTATCTGCTGGGTTCTGATGAATATCAGCAAATCGACATTGTCGATGGACAGCAGCGCCTTACTACGCTGGTTTTACTATTGCGGGCGATCTCACGACAACTCTCTGAGCCTACACTGGAAAAGCTGCTAGTCAAAGATGACGCCCACACCTTGGTGCTGCTGCAGACCAACCACGACTACAACGATCATTTCATTAACTACGTGCGCTACGGAAAGCGGCCTGAGGTCGAGACCGCTGATACCCTCGCTGAGCGAAACATCATTGAGGCGATTGCCGAAGTGGAATCCTTCGTGGCCAGCTGGCCAGCCACGACAGGCGCGACGCTGCTAGAGCTCCTCGCCCTCATCAAAAACAGGCTGCGCTTCGTCTACTACCAGCTCCATGACGAGAAACTGGTCTATACAGTTTTCGAAGTCCTCAACACTCGAGGGCTAGAAGTAGCCTGGCTAGACCGCTGCAAGGCGGTATTAATGGGTATCGCTTTTGAGCACGCAGCCAATCAGCAGGAAATGGTTCAGGAACTCCACGATATTTGGCAGCGTATCTACGAGTGTATCGGCCTGCGTCAGGGACTGAGTTCAGAATCTCTACGTTTTGCTGCTACCCTAATCACGCATGACCATACCAGTCGCACTCTCTCCAACAGCGATGCACTGGATACATTCCGTAAGCGAGCGGCAAACCGTCCAATAGAGACATTAGCTCTCTCGCGATTCTTGCAGAAAGTGGCTAGGGCGTTGGATAGCCTGCTACATGACCAGCAGAAGGCCGCAGTCACTAAGATAGCTCATGCTCGCCTACTGGCGGTGGCGATAACACTTCGCTTCGAAGGAACCCATCGCGAGCGTCTCTTGACTCAGTGGGAACACGTCAGCTTCAGAATCTATGGCATGTGCGGTCGTGACTCACGAACCCGTGTGGGCGACTACGTACGCCTGGCCTGTCAGATATATGCTTCTGAAGGCAATGCGGCAGCTTACAAGGATGCCATGCAGGCATTAATTGATTTGGGCAGCGGTGAATTTAGTGCCGCTAAAGCCGTTACCGAATTGCGACAAGCCAATTGCTACGAAGGATGGGAAGAGGAGTTACGCTATTTCTTCTACGCCCGCGAGCGGTGGTTAGAAGCTAAACATGGCTATAAGCCGAGCGCCGTTGCTTGGGACAAGATCTGGAGTGACAGCGCTGTGCGCTCCATAGAACATATCTTGCCCCAGAACCCGGTGCAGGGCTCTGCGTGGCAGGATCTTTACGACCAAGCCACTACTGCACAGCAGGGCATTCAACATTGGCTCGGTAACTTGGTAGTAATACCACCGGCAGTGAATAGCCGTGTAGGACGCAAACCTTATGGCGAAAAACAGGTGGAATATGCTCAAACTGGCCTAGCTATCACCCGCGAGTTGGCTGACAAATACAGCGAGTGGACGCTGGAACAAATAGAAGAGCGTGAGCAAAAGCTGATCGAATGGGCCGAGCTTTACTGGGGGGATCTGGTACCCTGAAAGACCATAGCTAGCTTCACAATCCAAAAAAATAAGATTTCGCTTGTATGCCGGTGCTGCCTTTAAAGGCAGTACCGGCTTTTTAACAGGATCAGGCACTTATACCTACAAGTCTCCACGTTCCGCCAACGACACAGTCTGATCGCCACCGACTACGATGTGATCGATAACCCGAATTTCGACTAGTTCCAGCATTTCCTTAAGCTGCTCAGTAATGCGCCGATCTGCATCACTAGGCTCAGGATCACCACTGGGATGGTTATGAACAAGGATCACAGCGGCGGCATTGTAGGCCAGCGCGGTTTTCAGCACTTCGCGTGGATAAACGCTGGCTGCATCTATGGTGCCGCGAAACATTTCCTCGAAGCGGATAACGCGGTGCTGGCTATCAAGGAATAGCACGCTGAAGACCTCGTGCTCATAGTCCTGAAGCAGGAGTTGTAGATGCTCAAACGCCTGCGAAGGCTGAGTAATCTTGCGACCTTTAGCGAGCTTGCGGCGTGCGAAGCGCTTGGCCATGGTGATGATATCGGTTTCAGTGACGGGCGAGGTAACGTGGTAGGTACCTGCTACTTCCCCGGCTTTCAGTTTGGCGTGTGTCATGGTTGCCTCCAAAATCGGGTAGGGGCCGGGGTCACCCCCGGCGCCCTCCCACACCACCGGGCATACGGTTCCGTACCACGGCGGTTCATGAAGAACGACTAAGCCATCTTACCGTATCGAGTACCGAGATCAGACCCAGACGGTCGAACCACTTCCGTGGCAGGGCCTGATTCATGTGCGACGCTCCGGCGTTCCACCAAGGGCCTCGACCATTTCCCGCTGACTTCCAGGCACG
>NZ_FODB01000088.1 GCF_900110265.1 Vreelandella aquamarina
TCTCGACGCCGGTAGCACCGTGGCAGACCACCAGACCTCCCAGGGTAAGACGCGCGACCTTCCTCCCACCTACCCGCCGCATTTACTATCGCCCCTTCCGGATAGCTATGGGGCTTTGAGGATCATTGCACTCTCGCCCGGGTGCGATAGCCTCGTATGCGATTTCTGTTCGTCGGGCCGGGAGTTTGCCTTCAGCTTCCTTCGGATTCTGCCTTGCGGCAGACACCCTTGCTGTTCAGCTAACGGTTCCCGCTATCAGGGTCCGTAGGGGACTTTCACCCCCAAGTCATCCTGTGAGGCACCACCCTCAGGAATAGCGCCAGTCAAGGCGCTGCGCGCCATGCCTGGCGCACAATAAAAAATGCCGGGGTGGTGGCCCCGGCATCTATGTCGTTAATGGTTGTTGGGAGTATTTGTAAGAGTGAAGTCTCACGCGACCATCACTTGGCTCATTCGCCGCCCCATCTCTTCATGAAAAGCGTCGACCCGCTCAGCGATGGTGCGAATCATGATGTCGTCCCGGTAGGCGCGTTTGATAAACAGCGGCATACCGGGCCAGTAGCTCACAAAGTCGATCCACTCCCGCTCGCTGACCCAGAGCCCACCTTGGCATTGGGGCACGTGTTCGTCGGGGATTTCCCCACTGAGCAGCACCTCAATTTGGAACTTAGGCAGCTTGGTTTTGATCTCCAGCAGGCCGTTTGTCCCAATCAAGCTATCCGGTGAGTAGCCCACGTCGTGGTTGAGGATCAGGCCCACTTCTTTGGGTTTCGGTGCGCCGGTCAAATCGCGATACAGCGAGCGGGCGACGCTCTCAAGCTCCTGCCCCCGCTTGGTGTGGGCATTGCCTTGAAACGGCTCGGCCAGCTCTCCGGTCATACGCTCGCCGATCAACTGGTGCATGTAGGTAATGGCTCCGGTACCCAACCCACCGGGGCCTTTGCCATTCACCAGCAATGCCTTGAGTTCCGACATAGTGACGCGCCCAAGACGCGCCGCCAGCCACTCCGGCGAGCCTTGTGGCATGGTGAGTATCTGCATACACGCCTCCTGTAGGCGATGAGTGGTCGGGCTAAGCCGCTATTTCACGGCTCGCTTGGTGAGGGAGGCACGGAGTTTGTCGAAATCTGCCTGAGGCACCTGAACCGCAGCGCCGTATTTGCCGCTGAACCACTCTTGCGTGGTGGCTGGACACTGGCTGATCAAACTCTGAATCTGTCCCGCCTGAAAAGCCGTAACCCTCTTTACAGCTGCACGTGTGCTGGCCTGACCGTTATCGTCTTGCCCGCGTGTGGTGATGTTGAGCAAGGCGCACAGTACATAGCGCTTGCCGTAGCTGGTGGACGATCCAAACGCCTGTACCGCGTTCTTGTTACCGCTCATATCCGCAGGCAATAGCATGCTGGTCTCTTCCCGGTGGCCGTCCTTGTGCATCAGCACGCCCGTGACTTGGATACCGCGTTCCTGGGTCTGAATACGGAAGCTCACCGCGAAGCCGTGTTTTTGCAGGATGGGCCGCACGGTATCGACGATATCCTCCAGTGTGGCATAGCAGCCGTTATTGGTTTGCCCACGCTCTTCAATGCTGGGCAGCTCGGTCTGCATCGCTGCCATAGCAGCGCTGTAGGCCATCATGGCCTGGCGGTCCATCACGCGCTCCTGCATTTGCAGCAGGCGCTCCATCTTGTCGATATCGACGTCAGGGTTAAGCGCCGCGCGCTCGATCACTTGGATAATGGCGGTACTTTCAGTGGTTGATGAAGAAGAAGTAGGCGGCACCGCCTGGAGAGACGATGCCTCTTGAGTGACCATCTGTGTCTTGTTCGCCATGACGGCTCTCCTTAAAAACGGTATGGGGGTTAGATATCGCTGGGCAGCTCATCGGGGGAGACCGGCACGAGCCTAAGCTCCGCGCGGTAAAACTGGCCTTTCGCCATGACGTAGGTGGTTGCCTGAGTTTGGTCTTGGGTCAGCAGGCGCTCTGTTAGCTGGGTAAGAGCTAAGTCGAGATCGTGGTGTAGCGTTGCCATATAGGCCTCCAAACAAAAAAACGCCCAGCCGGTTAAGGGCTGGGCGTCTATGGGGTGAGGGTAGCGAGGTAGATCAGCGATAACGTGGTGACTACGCCGTTAATGGTTAGCTGACCAAAGCCAGCGCCGCGTTGAGTGCTTCCTGCTTTAGCTGTGCGCCTTGGCCGAACCAGGCTGAGTCCATACGGGTATCGTTACTACGTGCCCGCTTGTCGTGATCGACGTATTCCGTGACGGCATTGAGCAAGCCCCAGGCCGTGTCTTTGGCCGTCACCAAGTGAGCGCCACGCCCTTCGCCTTGGTAGAGCTTCTGTACCTTGTTGAGCGCTCGGTAGTTGGGCAGTTTGGAAGGATCGTCTAACGGCGTCTCCACGCCGCACATCACCGCTTGGAAGTAGTGCTGTGCTTCACGGTGATCAATCTTCCGCTCGGCTAACGCTTTCATGCGGTACATGAAGTCATTCCATTGCGACACCGAAATGCCTAACTGACGCTTCACGGCGCGCGGATCAAACTCCGAGCGGTGAGGCACCTTCACCGCTTGCGACGTTCCATCGACGGCAATTTGCAGCGTGTTATTGCACACTACCCTCACCGTGGTGGGCGTTGCCATGGTGGCAAGGGTGCCATCGCAGGAAGTGGCCAACAGCAGGTAGTCATTGACCTCATCCTGACCTTTGAGCGACGTGCTTAAGCCGCTACGGGCTAGCGCCCAGAACTTACGTCCACCTTTGAGCACGCCAGCGGTTTCTAGCTCATACCCGGCGTACTCGGTCAGGTCGCGATAGAACTCCAAAATCTCTTCAGGCTGCACCACCTTATAGCGCTGCGACACCACCGACAGCGGTGCTTTGGTATCTGAGCGGTAGAGCACTTTCTGCTCAGGGAAGGAGTGAATGCTGCCGAGGTGGCTAGCCCCTTCGGCAATAAAGCGCACCGGTGCTTCTTCAATATGCCAGTTCATACCGGCCTGTTGCTGCCAGACCTCCAGCGGTTGATGTCGAGAAAGTTTCTGCCCCAGGCCATGCCAAGGGGTATCGCCTACGTAAGCCATTTGTTCAACGAGATGTGCCATGAGTCATTCTCCAGACATAAAAAAAGCGCCGACCAAAGGCCAGCGCGCGAAAGTGAATAAGCGGATCATCCGCCCCACACAGGGCGAACAACGATAGGTTAAGCGTTAGGTGCTAAAGGCGGGTAGGCGTCGCGGTAGGTGCAGCCGCAAGACAAGCATAACCACGGTGTCCCGCTGCCAACTGGCAGCCAATGCTCAAACAGCGAGGTGGCCATGCATGAGCCGGTTTGACCTCCGGCCACGGCACCCATCATGGCGGCAGGCAGCTTTGCCAATGGAAAGCGAGTCACCGCCAATGGCAGTGGGCCGGGGATGGCTGTCGCTCGCCATGCGCCAATAGCACCGCCGATCAAGGTGCTGCCCACCACGCTCACGCGTTGGGCTGTATACAGGTTCAGCATGCGTGTTGATGCACAACGCTTACAGGGTGGGGACATATTGAAGCTCCTATGCAGGGGAAAAAGATTCCAGTGAGGTGGATGCATAGGAGTGATATAGGTCTGAATATTTTTTACTGGCGTGACTGATACTGTGAGCCTGACAGATTTCTTATTATCTCATTGATTAAATGGAATTATTTTTTTCATCTTCAGGGATAGTCCCTCATCACATCCATCACTGAACATCGTGCCTCGAATGGTGCCGACGCCACCATAAGAATAGGAATAATGACGGTAATAGTAATATGCAGTAGCAAATTAATAACTAATAGTAATAAAGGTACGGAGGAGATTTAGAAATAGGGCTACTAGGGAGGAGGCCTTTCGAAGCCTCCGACCATCCCATAAAAAGAGACCAGGGAAGTCCTGTTAACGCAGTATCAACAGGAAGGATCACACCGACAGCAACGTGATGGCGAATAACGCTATGACAATAAGGCCACCTCAGAAGATCGCCTTTTTAAGAGGCGATGCACAGACAAATTCGCTACTGACCAGCACTTACAACGCTGCACCTCCTTATTCGCACAAGGCCACCCTATGCAGGGCCCGTGACGACAGATACATCTTCACCCCATGACTATCACTCAAAGCCACTGCTTAAATGCGGAGAGTGCCGTGTATGCGTGTGTCATGAACTACACCTAAGAGACTCTCATGTTCACGAATAAACCAAAACGCCACCCTCACAATACGAAGCTACGCCTCTATTACGATAGCTGGTACCAAGGGCTACCAGTTCAGCAACGTCTACAGGGCCCTCAAATTGAGAACTATCTGGAGACCACTCTGCGGGTACTACAGCACACTACCTACGAGCAGAACCGAACCTTGGCGTTTCGCCTCGACCTGCGCTTCCCCCAAGCAATGCCAGTTGGGCCGATCCACGCTGACAACGCGTGCCTTAACCGGTTTTTCTATGCCTTGCGGAAGGAGCTTGAAGCGGCAGGCACCAAGTATCACACCGAAATCCGCTACCTGTGGGCCCGAGAGCAGGACACTAGCGACAAGCCTCACTACCATATGCAGTTATTGCTTAACTATGATGCCTTTTGTTCACTGGGGTGCTTCTCTCCCTCCTCCAGTGGTAAATACGAGCAGGGCAATCTCTACCACCGTTGCGTTAGGGCTTGGAGCTGGGCCATCAACTGGCCGATTTACGACATGGCTGGACTACTCCATGTCGCCACGGACAAGCTGACAAAGCAGCCCTATGTGTATCGCATGCACCGAAATGACGCGGAAACTTTTGCACAGGTTTTTTACGCAGCCTCCTATCTGAGCAAAGCCTACTCCAAGCCCATCGCCCAAAGAATCCGCTGTCACCAAGGCAGTAGCCGTTAAGTCTTTAATTGGACCCCATATTTGGATTATCTCTAAGTTGTTCCAAGCTCAGAACGTAATTCCATCACCCCCGTATCGACTGATTAAAGCAACGTCTTTACTCATTGGCATGTAGCGCGGCAAGCTAGAAACCTCCCATAAACCATCCATTATCAACTTAGCATATAAAGAAATAGAATATAAATTTTAACCACCCACACCCTGTAGGTGCTCATCGGTATGAGGCATAGCTCCTACTGCCAGTGTAAAAGCCGGTCATTTTGGCTATCCGTAGCCAAAATGACCGGCTAGATTGACTGTTTACCTTTAAACATTCAAAAACCTCGTCATTATTTTAATTGTTTTGTCAACCCCTCTGCCTATCCAGCCGTCTAGCTTGTAAGCAGCGCTAGTTTCACCCCTTTCAACAAGCCTCACTCTCTTCACTGACACCGAAACAGGCTCGATGGAGCCCAACCACACGAATTAGGAGAGTGACAATGAGCTATCTCTTTTACCCGATACTGCCTGCCCCGGGCAGTTTCAATCCCCAACGCGTCGCATCAACTCTATTGTGGCGATCCAGCAATGAGCTCAGTCAGAATTGCCAAGTGTCGCAAGATCTCACCACTCTGACCCTGTTAGCAGGGGTCAGTATAGTGGCTCAGGGTCGCTACGATTTGAGGATGCCCTTTGGTGCGATAAAACCAACCTCTATCAACGTGCTAGGAGTTGCTGGCTCCGGCGAAGGTAAATCTCCGCTCTTCGACAAAGTGCTACACCCCATTCAAGAAGAACAGCGCAGGCAGCGCAAGGAGTGGCGCAAACAGCTGGATACCTATCAAGGGGAGCTAGAGGAGTGGCGAACCGAGGAGAAGGTGCTGACTCAATCAATCTATCGCAAACGGACCAAAGGCGGTACAGCGGAGCGTGAACGACAATTGCTGCAAGAGCTGCATCAACGCCGGCCCCAATTACCACGTGAGTTCCGGTTACTGTACGACGACACCTCACCAGAAGCACTCTTTTCAGGACTAGATAAGAGGGTGCCAAGCGCCGCGTTGGCGACAGACGAAGCGGAGCTATTCTTCAAGGGCCCTATGAATCGGGCACGCAGCCATATTAACTCCCTATGGAGCGGTGGTAGCACAATCATCACAAGGGCTACTAAAGAAGATATTGCCTTAGATGATGTCCGCCTAATGCTGCTACTAATGGTGCAGCCCGGCATCCTGGACAATTACATAGAAGCACAGGGTCGACAGGCAAGAGACTCCGGCATGCTCGCTCGCTTTCTCGTCTGTGCACCGCTACCGACTCGCGGTCAACGGCTCCACTCGCAACAGTCCTCCTCGACATGGGATGCTTGGGAACAAGCTGAAGTACGCCTGACCACTCTGATGCGGGAGAACCTGATCCTGACAAACGAACCAGACACACCAAGAGAGGTACTTGAATTTACGCCAGAAGGTGCAGCCTGCTGGATACAGATGGCCAATGAGATCGAGCAACAGATGCGCCCGGGGGGGTGCTTTGAAGCGTGTCCCGACCATGGCTCGAAGCTGGCGGAAAACGTGGCTCGCGTCGCGGCATTGATCCACTTGCTCGAGGAGTATGACGGGGGTATCACACAAGAGACAGTGTTGATGGCAATGGATATCAGCCTCTATTACTCTGGCCACTTCATGCAGGTTTTCATGCCACCTCCCCAAGAGGAGCAAGATGCTCAGCGGCTAAACGAGTGGTTCAATGAGCTGAGGCAATTCGGCTGGCGTATTATTCGGTACAACGAAGTGCGTCAACGCGGTCCACGCCCGTTGCGTGATAAGAAGCGGCTCAAAGCAGCGCTTGATGTGCTGCTTAACCATCAGCAAGTGGCTGTTTTTACTCTCAACCGAACCCGCCACATCGACATCGCTCCTTGGCTGGGTCCGCAGAACCCGAGCATTTACTGACACTCGTGGTTCATTGCCGCCCAGCTGGGCGGCAAGTACTAATTACGTCATTTGTCTTCTTCAGGCACCTGCAGCACGGTTTGCCAAGACGACGCCTCGGGCAACCGATCAATGCAGGCCAGAAGTAAGCGTTCATTCCACGACGTAGTTGACCTACTTCACGTCACGCAGAGGCCTTAATAACTCCGGCGAGACCTTGTACTGTTTGGTGCCGTCCTCGGCCAGAACAATCACACTCTTGCGGTTGATCTTGGTGACGATCCCCAGCACCGGGCCTTCCCGGCCCTCGAAGGTTACTTTCAGGCC
>NZ_FODB01000113.1 GCF_900110265.1 Vreelandella aquamarina
TCCGGGAACGAACATTAATGCATAACCATGCGCGGCACTCGGACGCCCTTTACGCCGCTTCGCTCTGTAAAGGCCGCCGGTGCGCTTCGCGTTATACCGCTAGGAGAATGAAGTGTTTGAGATAGCAAGAGCAGTTTTTCCTGATGACTTAGAGGATGTTCTTGATCTGTACCGTGAGTATGTCAGTAGCACCTCGGTCGACCTTTCTTTTCAGGATAATGATAAAGAATTTAATCAATTACCTGAAAAATATAGCTCCGAAGAATCAAAGATTTTTTTGCTAAGAAAAGACGGTAAAGCTGTTGGGTGTGCAGCATTTCGAAGGTTGAATGATGCTATCTGTGAAATGAAGCGAGTTTATGTTCGGCCGAGCACTCGTGGTAGTAATCAGGGGGCCAAACTGGTCGACAAAGTATTGGAAGAAGCGGTTATCAGTGGGTACAAGAAAATTTGTTTAGATGTTCTGCCTGAGTTCAAAACCGCCCTAAAATTATATAAGTCATATGGGTTTGTTGAACATCCCCCCGTGACGAACAATCCCGTTCCAGGAACACACTTCTTGGGCTTGGATCTAGAGCAGTATAACCAGTGCATTAAATTCGTTCCCGGCCTGACGGCCGTCCACCGGACGCCCTAGTCGGGCGCCGTTTATGCAGGCGTTACACATACTAGGAGACATTGAGATTGCTTTATAAGTACCGAGGAATAAGAGATTTTCGGTTCTTTACGGACATTATCTTAAAGAGTCGGCTATACGCTGCCCCGTACTTCGATCTGAACGATCCAATGGAAGGGAAGTACCTCTATAGCCAAGGTGGAAGCTCGCTTGATGAGGATATGCGCAGGCTACTAAAAGGTGAAAAGGAGAAATTGCGTATCTGTGCCCTATCGCGAGACCCGAATAATGAATTGATGTGGTCTCACTATTCAGAGGGACATCGAGGAGTCGTTGTTGGTGTAAAGATTGACCCCAGCAAGTATGAGGTGCGACCAATCGAATATGATGGGCTCCATAGGGTTGGACTGAATAATTTCCACAACGGCGCTGCAATTGATGTTCTGAGTCATAAACTTGATGTCTGGCAGTACGAGGCGGAGGAACGAGTATTTACTCGCGGAAAGCAGTTCGTCGACGTAACGGTATGTAGGATCATTTGCGGCAGCCGCATGAGTACTCAGGATAAAGGTTTTATCACTGAACTTGTGGAAAAAATCAATCCTGATATTGAGATTATTAATGCGCGTACAGATTCAGCGTATGTGTAACAAGTTGCTGCACACGGATAAAATACTCGCTATGCTCGCAATTTACCGGTGAGCAAAGCGTTATATTTTTCTAGGGAGTCTCCGTGGGCCTGTTTAGCTTTTACAAAGGTCGGAAAGTTGGCAGTTCTGCAAAGGTGGAAGCTCTACAGAAAGGGCCGGTGAGACAACGAATAGATGTTGTGGAGCTGGCACTAGAAAATGGAGGTAAAGGCGTCGGGTTAAAGGTGGTCGCCACGAGTTTTTTATCCTATCAAGCACTGCCGGTTTCGCTGAATAAAGAGCAGGCCGTGAAGCTTGCCCAGCGGATACTTAAGGCGGTGGATGAGGACTAAATATAACCAATGCAGGCACGGCGACGTCTACTACATTGCGGCTTCGCCTTCATTTCGTAGCCGCGCATGCTGCAGGCGTTATGTTCACAAAGAGTCAGGTTTCGTCATATGAAACTCGAGAATATTGAACTGCTGATTGATGGCTCAGGCGAAATCACTATTGGTAGGG
>NZ_FODB01000090.1 GCF_900110265.1 Vreelandella aquamarina
CCGTTTTGAGCTGGCCAATGCCATTCGCGCCCTTTCCATGGATGCTGTTCAGAAGGCCAAATCCGGCCACCCTGGCGCCCCCATGGGTATGGCTGATATTGCCGAGGTGCTGTGGAATGACTACCTCAAGCACAACCCCGAAGACCCCAAGTGGGCCGATCGCGACCGGTTCGTGCTGTCGAATGGCCACGGCTCCATGCTGCTCTACTCGCTGCTGCACTTGAGCGGCTACGAACTCAGCCTGGAACAGCTGCAAAACTTCCGCCAGCTGCACTCGCCCACCGCTGGCCACCCGGAGTTCGGCTACGCTCCTGGCATCGAAACCACCACTGGCCCGCTGGGCCAAGGCTTTGCCAACGCGGTCGGTTTCGCGATTGCCGAGAAAACCCTGGCCGCGCAGTTCAACCGCCCCGGCCACACCATCGTTGACCACCACACCTGGTGCTTCTTGGGAGATGGCTGCTTGATGGAGGGTATCTCCCACGAAGCGGCGTCCCTGGCAGGCACTCAGCAGCTGGGTAAACTGATTGCTCTTTATGACGACAACGGCATCTCTATCGATGGCGAAGTCGAAGGCTGGTTTACCGACGATACGGCCAAGCGCTTTGAGTCCTACGGCTGGCACGTAGTGCCGAACGTCGACGGCCATAAGCCTGATGAGATCAAGGCGGCCATTGAGCTGGCGAAGAGCCATGACGACAAGCCAAGCCTGATCATCTGCAAAACCATTATCGGTTTTGGTGCCCCCAACAAGCAGGGCAAAGAAGAAGCTCACGGCGCACCGCTGGGTGACGAAGAAGTGGCACTGGCACGTAAGCAGTTGGGCTGGGAGCACGCGCCTTTCCATATCCCCGAGCCGATTTACTCCGCCTGGGATGCCCGCGACGCCGGTAAAACGCGCCAGCAAGAGTGGGAAGGCCGCTTCGCTCGCTACACCGAAGCCTTCCCGGAAGAAGCACGTGAATTCAAGCGCCGCATGAAAGCGCAGCTGCCCACGGAGTTGACGACTGAAGCGCTGATCGAGCAGGCCCAAGAGAAAGGCGACAGCATTGCCTCGCGTAAAGCGTCGTTTGAAGCGCTGAACGTGATTGGCCCGCAAATGCCGGAACTGCTCGGCGGCAGCGCTGACTTAGCGCCATCTAATCTGACGTTCTGGAAGGGCGCGAAAGCGATCACCCCCGACGATGCCAGCGGCAACTACCTGCACTACGGTGTGCGTGAATTCGGCATGGGCGCGGTGATGAACGGTATCGCCCTGCATGGCGGTTTTGTGCCGTATGGCGCGACCTTCCTGATCTTTATGGAGTACATGCGCAACGCCGTGCGTATGGCGGCGCTGATGGGTCAGCAGGCTATCTACGTGTTTACCCACGACTCTATTGGCCTGGGCGAAGATGGCCCGACGCACCAGCCGATTGAGCAGCTCACTAGCCTGCGCACCACGCCGAACCTCAACACGTGGCGCCCCTGTGACGCCGTGGAGACCGCCGCTTCCTGGGATGCCGCGATTAAGCGCCACTCCGGCCCGACAGCCCTGGTTCTTTCACGCCAGAACCTGCCCCACCAGCAGCGTACCAAGGCCCAGCTCGCGTCTATCCAGCGCGGTGGCTATGTGCTGAAAGATAGCGAAGGCACCCCAGAGCTGATCCTGATTGCCACGGGCTCCGAAGTCTCTCTGGCGATGGACGCCGCGGCCGAACTGGAGCAGCAGGGTAAAGCCGTGCGCGTAGTCTCCATGCCGTCCGCTTACCGTTTTAATGGTCAAGACGCTGACTACCGCGAAAGCGTGCTACCCAAAGCCGTCACCAAGCGTATTGCCATCGAAGCTGGCCATGCCGACTACTGGTACAAATACGTTGGTCTCGATGGCCGCGTGATTGGCATGACTACCTTTGGTGAGTCGGCCCCGGCTGGCGAGCTGTTCAAGCACTTCGGCTTTACCGTCGAGAACATTGTTAAACAAGCCAATGAGCTGCTGGGTTAATCCCCTGTTCACGGGTCACACAGTGCGGGCATCGCGATGCCCGCGCTAAACGGTCTGCTATGGCTAATTAGCTACTGGTTGATCGGAGAAGTGGTCATTCACTTCTCCGGTTTACCCATCTCTTCTGGGGTGGTGGGCATGCTACTGCTGTGCACTACTCTTGCCGTTATCGGTAGAGTACCTGCTAGCCTTGCCGCTGCCGCCCAACCGCTGATCGCACTTTTGGCTATGCTGATTATGCCGGGCGTGGTGGGTGTATTCTTTATTCTGAATGAGCTGGCAGGCCAATGGCTAGCCATTGTGGCCGCCCTGCTACTCGGCACGCTGCTCAGCGTGTTCACCACCCTATGGTTACTAACGCGTTTGATGGGACGCAGCCATGCTGACTAACCTGCTGCCCACCTTAACCGCAACGCCTTTACTGGCCGTTGGACTAACGCTGGCCGCTTATTTGGTGGGCAGCGCAGTTTTTATACGGCTGGGTAAGCCCTCCTGGCTGCCCGCTATTTTGATCGCGGCACTCCTTTTGGCCGCAATACTGGCGCTGTTAGGGCAGCCTTACGCCACCTACCAGCAGGGCGCTACGTGGCTAACCGTGCTGTTAGGCCCCGCTACGGTGGCGCTGGGTATGCCGCTTTACCAGCAACTGCCGCACATCCATGAACTCTGGCGACCGCTAGCCGCCTGCCTGCCTATTGCTGCTGCTTTGGCGGCTTGCTATGCCTTGGGCATTGCGTGGCTGTTGGGAGCAAGCCCAGACATTTTGGCCTCCATTGCGGCAAAGTCGGTGACCGCGCCTATTGCCATCGGCATCACCGAACAGCTCGGCGGCAACGTGGCGCTGTTAATGGGCTCGCTGCTAGTAACCGGCGTGCTGACCATCCCCTTTGTTAGCTTGGCGGCCCGGCTGCTACGTATCAACGATGAGCGCATCATCGGTTTTGCGCTGGGGCTCAATGGGCACGCCATTGGTACCGTGCGGGCCTTTGATATTAGCCCTACCGCCGGGGCGTTTGCCTCGCTCGGAATGAGCCTAACCGGTATTTTTACCGCGCTGCTGTTGCCGCTGGCGTGGCGGCTAGTGGGCATCGGGGCTGGGTAAGCAACCCCCGGTGAAATACGCTATCATCGGGCCACTTTTTCTAAGAGCCGCATCGCAACATGGCGAACGCTTCCACTAAATATCGCATTGCTATCAATGGTTATGGGCGCATTGGCCAGTGCGTGCTGAGAGCACTGGTGGAACGCCAACACCCAGAACTTGAGGTGGTGGCGATTAATGAGCTTTCTGACCTCGCCACCATCACCTATCTCACCCGTTACGACACCACCCACGGGCGTTTCCCTGGTGAGGTGGACAACGATGGCAGCGCTCTGCTCGTCAACGGCCAGCGCATCCACGTGCTGTGCGAACGCGACCCGCAAGCGCTGCCCTGGGGTGAGTTAGATATCGACCTAGTGTTGGAGTGCTCGGGTAGCTTTAAGGATCGCGCCACCGCCGAGCAGCACTTAACGGCTGGGGCCAAGCGGCTGCTGTTCTCCCAGCCCGCTGAAAACGATGTGGATGCCACCATCGTGTGGGGCATCAACGAGCATGAGCTTACCCCCACCCAGCGCATTCTCTCTGCGGCGTCCTGCACCACGAACTGCTTGGTGCCGCTGCTTACCGTGCTGGATGAAGCATTGGGTCTGGAGCACGGCGTTACCACCACGATTCACTCGGCGATGAACGACCAGCCGGTGATCGATGCGTATCATCAAACCGACCTGCGCCTGACCCGCTCCGCCATGCAGTCGATCGTGCCGGTGGATACCGGCTTGGCAGTGGGTATCAGCCGCCTGATGCCGAGCCTGGCCGGGCGTTTTGAGTGCCTGCACGTGCGGGTACCCACCATTAACGTCTCGGCCATGGACGCCGCGCTGACCGTACGTCGCGATACCAGTGCCGCACAGGTGAACGCGCTGCTACACAGCGCCAGCCAGCAGCGCTTGCAAGGGGTGCTAGGCTATACCGAAGCCCCCATGGCATCGATCGATTTTAATCATGACCCCCGCTCTGGCATTCTAGACGCCACCCAAACCCGGGTGGCTGGCACACGCTTGATCAAGCTGCTGTGCTGGTTTGATAACGAGTGGGGCTTTGCCAACCGCATGCTGGATATCAGCCAGCGTTTGGCAACGTTTCGCTAATTGATGGGCAGCATCACCTAGCGCTCTTACATTCGCTTGAACACGAGGAAACCGCTCACATGAACGTGCAAAAAATGACCGACCTGCCCCTGGAAGGGCAGCGCGTGCTGATTCGTGAAGACCTGAACGTGCCGATCAAAAACGGCCGTGTTTCCAGCGATGCCCGCCTGCGCGCCGCACTGCCGACTATTCAAGCAGCGGCCAAAGCGGGTGCCAAAGTGATGCTTATGAGCCATCTGGGCCGCCCCACGGAAGGCGAGCCTGCTGAGGAGTTCTCCTTAGCTCCCGTGGCCGAACACCTTGGCGAGCTGCTGGGTAGCCCCGTCAAACTGGTCGACGACTACCTCGACACCGCGCCCACGCTCAGCAACGGCGACGTGGTGCTGCTTGAGAACGTGCGCTTCAATAACGGCGAGAAGAAAGACGACGAACAGCTGGCCAAGCAGTACGCCGCGCTGTGCGATATCTTCGTGATGGATGCCTTCGGCACCGCCCACCGTGCTCAAGCTTCTACCCACGGCGTGGCCCGCTTTGCGCCCACCGCTTGTGCCGGCCCGCTGCTGGCTCAAGAGCTAGACGCACTGGAGAAAGCCTTAGCGAACCCGGCGCGCCCGATGGCGGCTATTGTAGGCGGCTCCAAGGTCTCCACGAAGCTCGACGTGCTGACCGCACTCTCTGATAAGTGCGACCAGCTTATCGTCGGCGGCGGGATCGCCAACACCTTTATCGCGGCGGCAGGCTATAATGTGGGTAAATCGCTCCACGAAGCCGACCTGATCGGTCAAGCCAAAGCGCTAATGGAGAAAGTCTCTATTCCGCTGCCCACTGACGTTGTTGTGGCAACGGAGTTCTCTGAATCCGCAGAAGCAGTGGTGAAACCGGTGGACCAGGTCGCTGATAACGAGATGATTCTGGATATCGGCCCGGACACCGCTGCCCACTTGGCCAGCCTGCTCAAAGATGCTGGCACTATTTTGTGGAACGGCCCCGTGGGCGTTTTTGAGATTGATCAGTTTGGCAAAGGCACCGAGGAGCTCTCCCATGCCATTGCTGACAGCCGCGCATTTTCCATTGCCGGTGGCGGTGACACGCTCGCTGCGATTGATAAATACGCCATTGCCGACCGTATTTCCTATATTTCCACCGGTGGCGGGGCGTTTTTAGAGTACGTTGAAGGCAAACAGCTACCGGCTGTTGCTGCACTTGAAGCTGCGGCCAAGCGCGGCTAATACGTAATAATTGAACTTGCACGCTCACTGCACCCGTTCACACTGACAACCTATAAGGTGACCCCATGGCTTTAATTAGCATGCGCCAGATGCTCGACCACGCCGCCGAATATGGCTACGGTATCCCCGCGTTCAACGTCAACAACCTTGAACAAATGCGGGCTATCATGGAAGCCGCCGATGCTACCGACTCTCCGGTGATCGTGCAGGCCTCCGCTGGCGCGCGTAAATACGCGGGCGCCCCCTTCCTGCGCCACCTGATTTTGGCAGCAGTGGAAGAGTTTCCTCATATTCCGGTAGTGATGCACCAGGATCACGGCACCAGCCCTGCGGTATGCCAGCGCTCTATCCAGCTCGGTTTCTCCTCCGTCATGATGGACGGCTCGCTGGGTGAAGACGGCAAGACGCCGATGGATTACGACTACAACGTTGGCGTCACTCGTCGCGCAGTAGAAATGGCCCACGCCTGTGGCGTCTCTGTAGAAGGCGAGCTAGGCTGCCTGGGTAGCCTGGAAACCGGCATGGCCGGTGAAGAGGACGGCATTGGTGCCGAAGGCAAGCTGGATATGGAACAGCTGCTAACCGACCCCGAAGAAGCCGCTGCGTTTGTAAAGGCGACTCAGGTCGACGCGCTGGCGATTGCCATTGGCACCAGCCACGGCGCGTATAAATTCACCAAGCCGCCGACCGGCGACACGCTTTCCATTCAGCGTATCAAAGAGATCCACGCGCGCATCCCGGATACCCATCTGGTCATGCACGGCTCCTCTTCGGTGCCGCAGGAGTGGCTGGAAGTGATCAACCGTTACGGCGGTCAAATTCCGGAAACCTACGGCGTACCGGTTGAGGAAATCGTCGAAGGCATCAAGCATGGCGTGCGCAAGGTGAACATCGACACCGATCTGCGCCTAGCGTCCACCGGTGCTGTGCGCCGTTTTATGGCAGAGAATCCGTCAGAGTTTGATCCGCGCAAATTCTTAAAAGAAACGGTCACCGCTATGCGTGATCTGTGTATTGCCCGCTACGAAGCCTTTGGCACTGCTGGCAACGCGAGCAAAATCAAGCCGATTAGCCTGGAAGCGATGTTCCAGCGCTACGAGCGCGGCGAGTTGGCTCCTAAAATTAAGTAAGCAGCTAAGCAATTAGCGACGCTAAGGCGGCCTTCGGGCCGCCTTTTTTGTTGCAATGCAGCACAAATAGGCTATTACTAGCAGTCTGTCGGACTTGAGGTTAATGGATGAGCTGAGGCGTGGGTTCTTCACCCCCCCCTGTGTTGGTGTTGGTGTTGGTGTTGGTGTTGGTGTTGGTGTTGGTGTTGGTGCTGTTGTGTGGCTCTTAACCTGCCCCTCAGCTTCTGCAAGGCGGTTCTGACGCCTTGCCTGCTGGCCGGTTGGGCGCGGCGAGCCCTCAGCCCGCCGTCAACCGGTGCATCCGCTTGATATTCCACGCCATGGTGGCCAATCGCCACTCGCCGCTGACCTTATCCAGTCCGCGTAGCGAGAACTGCCGGAACCCCATCACGTGTTTGATGATCCCGAAGACCGGCTCCACGGTATGTTTGCGCAATGCGTAGAGCGCTCGGCCCGCCTGCGTCTTCAAGC
>NZ_FODB01000093.1 GCF_900110265.1 Vreelandella aquamarina
ATCGATCCAGCCCATCGCCCGCTGCAGCACCAGAGTGCGTATCTGGCTGGTCAGCGAGTGGCGAATGCGCAGCGGATGACGCGCATCGACCAGGTTGTCGCCGAGCGCCTCGATCACGCCGCTACTGTCGAGGGCTTCGCGCAGCAACAAAGCGCCGCTGTCGCTGGTGGTGCGGTGGCCGCTCAGCTCGACACGGACAGAGCCGTTGCACGAGGGCGTCCAGGTGGATAGGCTTTCACCCATAGCGGATGGCTCCCTTGGATCAGGTTCTTGGCGGAACACACTGAATTTTCAAGAGGATACCATCCGCTATCTTCGTTTTCAGGCCGGTCTCATGAATAAGGCGGGTTCAAATACGGTGGCAGGAGCTGACTGTTGAAGCGAATGCCGGAGCCGCTGCGGTCCCGGACCTTGGGCACCTGAACGTCAACATCTCCAACGCCTGTCTGAATGGTTCGCTTTGGTAAATGACCGTTTCGGACTACCGCCTTGCGACCATCGGGTGTCAATACATCGGCATACTGATCCAGTAGCCCCTGAAGCTCAGACTCGACAGCCCGCGCAATCAGGTCACGGGCACCCTGTCGGATCAGATCGTGCAAGGGATCGTTCGTGGTCGCCTCTGGTTGTGAAAGAGCATGCAGGTTAGACTTGGACATGGCGTATCCATCCTCTGTTGGTTGTGATCTTGGTGGTGATCAACCAACAGGATACGCCATCCTTTCAGCCTGCTTCCATACACCAGAAATCACCATAACTCCACCGACTTAAGCCAGCAGCAAGCTATGGTGGAACAGGCGATTGAAACCTTTGGCCACATTGATGCAGTATTCGCCAATGCAGGTCGCGGTGGCTCACCGGGTGGGTTTAGCAGCGCCGATCATGTTGCTTGGCGGGAGATGATTCTCACCAATATCTACGGCGTTGGCCTTACGCTGCAAGCCTGCTTGCCAGAGCTAAAACGCCGCCAGGGTCATATTCTTTTAACCGGCTCTGCCGCAGGCCGCACCACCATCCCAGGTTCCATGTATAGCGCCACAAAGTGGGCAGTAACGGGTATTGGTTATAATCTGCGCGAGGAGTTACGCGGCACCGGCATGCGGGTGACGCTGATTGAGCCCGGCATGGTCGATACTCCCTTCTTTGATGAACCACCCGAGTACGCGCTAGCAGACCGCGATATCGCCAATGCGGTGATCTATGCTCTGTCGCAACCACCCCATGTTGACGTTAATGAAATCCTAGTGCGACCCACACCGCCCCGAGAGTAACTCTGCTCGCTTGACGCCTTGTTTTTGCTCGTTGCTGCCCGCATAAACATAGCATTATGAAGCGTGCTAACAACTTGGCCCGCCGACCATGCATGTTTATTAGGTGACTTATGAGCCAACTTGCCTCAACCGTACTCTCTGTTCTTGACCTAGCGCCCATCCGCCAAGGCGGCAGCGCTGCTGAAACGTTTCGTGATAGCGTCTCTTTAGCCCAACACACAGAGTCTTTGGGCTACCAGCGCTACTGGTTAGCCGAACACCACAACATTGCTGGCATTGCCAGTGCGGCCACCGCCGTACTGATTGGCCACGTAGCAGGCCAGACGTCCACTATTCGCGTGGGTAGCGGGGGTATTATGCTGCCTAACCACCCACCGTTAGTGATTGCCGAGCAGTTTGGCACGCTGGAAACCCTCTACCCAGGGCGAATTGACCTTGGCCTGGGCCGCGCGCCTGGCTCAGATGGTGCCACCATGCGGGCTATGCGCCGCCACGCCCATGCAGGAGTTGATGATTTTCCAGAGCTACTTGAAGAGCTGCGCCGTTATTTAGACGATGCGGACCCTCGCCAAACCGTTAAAGCCGTTCCAGGCCAAGGCACCCATGTCCCCATCTGGCTACTGGGCTCCAGCGGTTACAGCGCACAGCTCGCGGCAAAGCTCGGCCTACCCTTCGCCTTTGCTGCGCAGTTTGCGCCGGGCTATCTCTTTGAAGCACTGCGCCTATACCGGGATAATTTCCGGCCATCTGAGCATTTAGAGGCACCTTATGCGATGGTGGGCCTGCCTGTCATGGCGGCGGAAAGCGACGAGATGGCGCACTACTTGGCCACCACCGCTCAGCAAAAATTCTTAAACTTGATTCGTGGTAAACCGACCCAGTCACTGCCCCCCGTCGATACGTTAGACTGGTCCCCCATGGAGCGCGCTCAAGTAGAGCAGTTTTTGGGGGCGGCTATTATTGGCGGCCCGGAAACAGTAAAAGCGCAATTAGAAGAGTTTCAAGCACGTACCGGCGCTAACGAACTTATGATTAATAGCGACTTTTATAGCCACGCTGATCGGCTGCGTAGCTATGAGATTGTTGCCCAAGCCGCACGTTAAGCCGCTCTACTCACCCTTTCGCAACGAGAAAAGCACCTGCCGCTACCATCAGCGAGCCTGCGGTACGGTTGGTGCCTTTCTGAGCGCGCGCCGATTGAAAAAAGCGCCGCGCAGAGGAAGCAAACGATGCTACCAGCATTAAGCCCATCATCAACCCAACCAGCGTTAAGCCCACCACCAGAAACATATCGCTCCGGTTTAGCACGGTGAGATCGATAGATCACATCGCTCACCGTCATACCCAGCGCCAGCGGGATACACGGACGCGTACCTGCCGACATCCCCTTAGCTAGTAACGCAAAAATTCCTGGGCCAGGCGTCACGGCAAACACAAAGATAGCTAAAAAGTAGGTCAGTGCGCTCTCTATGGTCATTGCCAAGCCCTCTCGTTGTAATTTATGGCCCACTCGGTGGGGAACGATGCAACTGCGCTGAGCCGCATCAGAATATGCTAACGTAGCTTATGCCTTAATGAACGAGAAAAGACTCATGCAAACCCTTCAATTTTCACCAATGACTGCGGATGAGTTCGCCCTATTTTGGCCCACGTTCCAGGCCATTGTAGCTGCCGAAGAAACCTACGCGATAGATCCTAACATCACTTATGACGACGCTTTTTCACTGTGGTGCAAAACACCACTGCTCAGTATTGCAGTGAAAGACGAACAGGGGCAGCTGCTAGGTAGTTACTACTTAAAAGCGAATGCCGCTGGCCCTGGTAGCCACGTGTGTAACTGCGGCTATATGGTAACGCCGCACGCGCGAGGTAAAGGGGTTGCGCGAGCCATGTGCGAACACTCACAGCAAGCTGCGCGCCAACATGGTTTTATAGCCATGCAGTTCAACGCCGTAGTGGCCAGCAACCAAGTCGCCGTGGCCTTATGGCAACGTCTGGGGTTTAGCATTGTTGGCACGGTGCCCAACGCTTATTGCCACTCATCGCTTGGTTATGTGGATACTTACGTTATGCATAAGTCGTTATAAGGCTATTAAGAGGGTTTTCTTCTTACTGCCAGCAGGTTGCTAGTCTGCTGGTCTTCCAACGCTGCATTAAAAATGGTCTGCAAACATAAAAATTAATTTAGGCACCCTATGCAAATTAAGGCAGGTTGTAGCATCGCTGCAGCTGCGCCTCAGCGGTTTTGCTGCCTAACGCTGTTAAGTAAGCGATATTTCGTTCAGGGATAGCGGCCGTGTCGCCGTAAAAGGCGATGGCTCTCTCAACGCTGGCTTCGCGGAGCAGATGAACCATGGCATAGGGAGAACGATTGGAATAATTCGCCGCATCCAGCGGGTCCACATCTGCAAAGCAGTAGTCAGGATGAAACGTCGCCAGTTGGTAAACGCCTTCGTAGCCGAGCTCAAACAGCAGGTTTTCGGCAAGCTCTACATAATCAAGGTAGTGATCGAAGCTTTTAAATAGCGTGGGAAATACCAATAGCGTAGTTTCTGTCTCTGGGTGCTCATTGAGCCACTCAATCTCGGCCACTAGCTCCTCAAGGGCCACATCCACTTTTTTCGAGCGCACGACTTCAACACGAATCGTATTGCTATCCAGCTCACGTTTAGCAAAGGGGCAAATGTTGTGTCCAACAATAAAATGGCTCACCCATGCCAGCGTTTGGTCCACTACCTGCTGATCTGCTGCTTGCGTCATACCCGTTCCACCTGCACCTTATGGATCTTTAAAAGGCGTGGCATCGCCACGTATTGGACGCCAGTGTACAGATAAGCCCTCGCAAATACGCTAGGCATGCTGTTGATAACGCGCCAAGGCAACCTCATAAGATTTGTGAATATGGTCGTCCATTAGTGCTCTTGCGGCTGTCGCGTCGCGCTGAAGCGCTAGTTCTACCAGCTCATGGTGTTGTTCATCCAGTTCCTGTCGGATAGTCGGCATTTTCGGCCCTAAACGGCGGTAGCGGTCGAACTGGTCGTGCAATTGTTCAATAAAGCGCAACAGCCATACTGAACCACAGGGTGCCACCAGGGTACGGTGAAAATGCGTATGCAGGCGCTCCCACTCTTCGCCTTTATCTAGTGTAATGTCTGCACGCTTTAGGCGATGTGCCGCCGCCAAAAGGTCTGCTTCCCATACCGCATCGCCATGAGCAATAGCTCGCTCCAGCGCCATACCTTCAAGCTCGGTGCGCAGTCGCGCAATATCGTCTAATTCTTCACGTGAGAGCTTAGGCACTCTGAACCCACGCTGATTCTCTTGGATCAGCAGGCCGTAAGCCGCCAGTTTATTAAGCGCTTCACGCAGCGGACTCAACCCTACTTGGTACTGCTCCTTGAGCGTATTAATGGCGAGTTTCTCACCCGCTTTAAAGCGCCCCCCCACCAAATCGCGGCGCAGTAAATCATAGATAGAGCTAGATGCTTTCGTGGAGGAAAGCTGCATTGGCTTGTTCATACCGGAGTCCTTTTGCGCACCTTCGTAAGGCATCAGTTAACGGAGATTCCATGACTAGGTGTTGACGCCTCTTGTCTGGCTCACCTATATTCTATTTTAGACAGAATAATCGATTTTTTAATCCACAAACGATAAATAGGCAATCTCGATGCTTTTTACTGTGATGCTACCGCTGCGGGCAATGAGCGTATGAAGCAAACAGCACTTTTTTGGGCGTTTTTCCGCGTCGGCATTTTCGGCTTTGGCGGCGGCCCTGCCATGATACCGCTGGTCCGCGCGGAAGTCGTGACACGCCACCAGTGGCTAACCGATGAAGAGTTTGCCGACGTGCTCGCCATCGGCAATACCCTACCCGGCCCCATCGCCACCAAAATGCCCGGCTATATTGGCTACCGGGTAGCGGGCATCAGCGGCTGCGCGGCGGCCGTCATTGCCGTTATCCTACCGATGATCGTGGCCATGATTGTGATGTTAGGAATTTTTAGCCGCTACCGCGACGTTGGCTGGATTCGCGGTATGGGACAAGCGGTCATTCCGGTAGTCATGGTCATGATGGCTCAGCTCACCTGGGACTTCTTCGATAAATCCAAAGCCGCCCTTGGCTGGCTAATCAGCATCGCTATGGCGGTCATCGCAGGCGCGGTGATTTATTGGCTAGGCGTACATCCCGGCTGGGTGATTGGGGCCATTCTGCTGGCGGCCCTCCTACGCCCATCCCGTAAAAAACGCGCGGAGGGCACCGCATGATCTACTGGGATCTCTTTCTCGCCTTTTTTATTCCTAACATTATTGGTTATGGCGGTGGCCCCGCCATTATTCCGCTCATTGAAGCAGAAGTGGTAGGCCGCTACGGCTGGATGACCTCGCAGGGTTTTGCTGAAACGCTGGCGCTCGGCAACGCACTGCCAAGCCCCATTGCCACCAAAATGGCGGGCTATGTGGGCTATGAAGTTGCCGGTATTGGCGGGGCATTTGTGGCTGTTGCCGCGACGGTCATTCCCTCACTCCTGCTGATGCTTGGCGCTTTGGGGCTTTTATATCGCCACCGCGACTCCCCGCGCGTTAAACGCATGAGCCAATGGGTACGACCAGTGATTGCCATGATGATGGCATGGCTTACCCTCAGTTTTTTCACAGAAAGTATGGCGGCAAGCGGCCTCCTCCACACGCTGATTATCGGTATCGTGGCCACGATTGCGCTTGTGCGCTTTAACACCCATCCCGCCTTTGTTGTTATCGGCGCCTTGGTTTATGGAGGGCTCTTCATTTCTTAATAAGGATAAAAATACTGGCTAAAGTGGGTGAGTTGTTAAGCCGCGCTCACTTATTGGAGCTGGTGTGGGGGGATCAAAGGCGATGTGTCGACGCGTACGGATACTCAGTCAGCCGTTTGCGACGCAAGTTAGAGCTGGACGGTCGGCACGTGCTGCGCCTACGCAGCGTGTACCAATCAGGCTACCGTATGGAAGTGTGCAGTATCTCTACTGTGGAGCAAGCGGCCAATTGAATCGAGTAGGAGGGGGAGTCGCCTCCCCCGTCCTCTCACACCACCGGGCAAACGGATCCGTACCACGGCGGTTCCTGTCCCCCATTATCGGGCTGAGCTTCGTTCCGCTGAATTCGCTCGCCTGTGTGCTCTGAGCGCTTCGACAGTCTTTGGGCTTCCGGCCCGCCATACAGTTATCGAGAGCCCTCCGGGGAGGCTTCTGCTCGTACACATCAGAGAGTGGTCAACTATCCACTCGTGACAGGTTCAGCCCTTCAGCTCTTGGTTAGAGAGCCTAATATGGCCTCTGCTGACTCCTGTTCGCCCATCCCGACACCTCACGGTGTCGGTAGCCAGTGGC
>NZ_FODB01000094.1 GCF_900110265.1 Vreelandella aquamarina
GCCGCGCTCGGCACCTTCTGCAGGGTCAGCAGTTGTTGGAAGGGCTTGTCGCGGCGGAAGTTCTCGACAGCGTCATAGTCGCTCATGCCCAGACACAGCAGGCCCAGGTAGCTCTTGATCACGTCACTGGTGCGCATGCCCAGCGTGGTGGGGAAGCGGCTGTCGATGCTGTCGACGCCAGCGATCTCGAAGCATTGCCCGATGATGGACAGCCCGGCGTGGCTGGTGAGGGTGCGGCGACTGGCGCGGAACTTTATGTTGGGCATGGCACTGTCTGGGTGAATGGCGATAATGGCTATATTGCCATGCAGGTCAGTGGGTTAGAAGTGCTTCCGGGGGCCGGTCTCACGGATTCAGGTGCAAATTAGGGTGCATTAAACCGGAGCCCAATACTGACAGAGGTGTAACTCGGTTTTTAAACCCCCCTTTTTCCCACCCCCACCCTAGAATACTTCCAACAGAAATCGCATCACAGGAGAAAAGCCCTTTCTTTACTACACTAACCCCTACAATCTCTTCAAGCACTATACGACCAAACTCGTCACCTAAGTTTGGCACACCACTTTTTGGAACAAACCAGTACATCCCTAACTCTTGCATTAACACCTCTCAAAATAAATCTTGTTGACTATTATTTAATATTGACTATCTTGCAAAATCATGACTAAGCGTGGTTTCTGTCAACTTAACTTTTGCTGAATTTATATCTACAAAATTTTTTGAGTAATCGAGATCGTATTCAAACCATCTCTTCCCCTTCTCATCTGGCTCTTCAGCAAACTCATGCTCGACACCTATTTCTTGCGACAACAAAAAAAACTCTGAAGAGACATGTCTAGAGAACGACTCAAGAACTTTTGTTTTAGGCTTGGAGAAAACAATATTAGAGAATCCTGCACCATGCGGCCCCAAAACAAAGTCGGCAGAATTAAAAATACTCGCCGCGGCTGAAACAGTAATTTTATCCAGATTTAATATTTCAAACCCTCTATCTTTAAGAGTCTCCAGCCCCTTGTTATCATCAATCAGTGCGCGCCTTCCTTTTTCTCTATTTATGAAAACTTTCTTTGAAGGTAGAGTATGGCAGTCTGAAGCTCCCTTATCATGGAAAAGGCTTCTAATATATTCCACTTGCCAGCAAGGCGTTACCATCTTATACCTAGATGGCGTGATATCAATTAGGTCTTCTACCAAATATACAGTACCCTCTTTGTTTCTTTCAACCACCACACCATCGTCAACACCAAGCTTATTCAAAGTCTCATTGTGATATGGACGATTAGCAACATTTAAAATAATATTTTTAAAATCTTTTATGTTGAATCCAGCATCACGCACCAAAGGAATTTTTGAAACGCAATCAAAAAGCCAGTGACTAAACAGGCTTCCACCTGGCTCAACCATGTTGAGGGTGAGACCTCTAATATTTTTTACATCATCAACTTTGACTTCCTCACCTTTAAAATAATCATCTTTATTAAAGATATACTTCTTGCTCCCCTCGAGCACAACAACTACATTCCTATACCTTCTCACCTCAATTTCTGGCTCAAAGAGCTTTCCCCAGCAAAGCCTTGGGTGACCTACCTCTGGATTTACTACATGTCTTTCCTTATGCTTTCTCACCACTAGAGACTCATCTGGCGCCGCATTCATAATCCAAATTCTCACAAAGCTTAAAAATTTCAACATCCGCCAAATTTGCTTCCATCAATTTGGCAAACACTTCCGGTGAAATCTTTTCCTCAAAGTCCTTGAGCTTATCATCTAGCGATTTCTTGATATCCCGGCTGACGTTCTTCTCCACCGGCTTGAGCTGCATGCCCTCGAAGCCTTCACTCTGCAGCCATTTCTCCAGGCGGGCCATGGAGTCGGCGAACTGCTCGACGATGCCGACAAACGGCAGGGTCTCCAGCGCCTTCTTGGCGCGGGTGAACTCGTCGCCCTGCTTCTCGCCGAACATCATCGCCAGGCGTTGCATATGGAAGTTGCGGCACTGGCGGTCATGGGGCAACGCCAGGCGGGTCTCGATATAGCCCGAGATATCGGTATTGCGCGCCAGCACGGCGCCGAAGCTGTCGCCGTCCTGCTTAGTCTCGAAAGCATAGGCCGAGGCGATGCGATCAATGGGATGACGCAGGAAGATTACCGGCAACACCTTCACGCCTTCGAGTTTGGGCGGTGGCAGATAGGCCGTGTGAGAAGAGAAAATCTTCGCTTGAGGATTTTCGAGGATCCACTGGGCGACCTGCTCCCGATTGGCCTTGGGCTGGCCGGGGAACTCTTGGGTGACCCACTCCTCCGGCGCCACATTCTCCTTGAAGGCCGCATCCAGCGAGGTGCCGGCGTTCTTGAACAAGTGATAGTGCAGAATGACCTTGCGCATGCGGTCTCTCTCTGGCTGATGCAAGAATGCCCGCCAGCGGCGGGCATCAACGCAGGAATTGTTGTCAGTGCTGAGAAATCAGCGACTTCTTGCGGTTCGGCGGATACACGCCCACGCCCTCCAGGGCCTTGGCCATACCCTTAATGCCATTGTCGAAGCTATAGTTGCTGCGGGCCAATGTCAAGGCGTTGTCGCTCACCTGCTGCCAACGTTTCTCGTCTTCGTAGAGCTCGGCGATGGCCTCGACCCAGGCCTGGGGCTCCTCCACGATCATCGCGCTGACGCCATGGGTGAGGCCGGTGGCCTCGGCGGCCACGGGGCTCAGCACCTGGGGCACGCCGGCAGACATGCCCTCCAGCACCTTGCCCTTGATGCCGGCGCCGGAGAGCAGTGGGGCCACCATCAGCCGGGCGCTCTCGAACACGTCGTCCAGGCTCTCGACGAAGCCCTCCAGGATCACGTCGTCGGCCTCGTACTGCTTGAAGCTCTCCGGCATATGGCTGCCATAGATATGGAAGGCCACGCCGGGCAGGCGCTTGCGCAGCAGCGGCATCACCTTCTCGACGAAGAACTCCACCGCATCGATGTTGGGGTGGTGACGATAGCCGCCGAGGAAAGCCAGGCCGCTGCGCTCCTTGAACGGGGTGCGGTGGCCGCGGCCATCCAGCACCCAGGGGGTAATGTAGAGGTTGTCGGTCTTGAGGTTGTGGCTGGCGATGACCGCGTGCTCGGTGGGGTTGTAGGAGAGGATGCCATCCACCTGGCGCATCAGCCCCAGCTCGCGGTCACGGGTGGCCAGCGGGCCGGAGAGGTCCGATTTGTTGGCGGCCAGGGCGGCGCGCAGCTCGCGCAGGAAGTGCAAGTCGGCGTTGTTGAACAGTACCTTGGCGTTGGTGTGCTGCTTCACCGCCGGCAGGTGACGCTCGGCCACGTCGAAGCGAGTGATGTAGACCACATCGAACTCGTTGCCGCGGCTCTGCAGCACCTGCTCTACCGAGGTCTGGAAGGGGGCATAGAAGCACTCCACGCCCATCTTCTGCAGGGCATCGGTGTACTTGCCCATATGGGCCATGTTCTCGGCCACGAAGCTGACCTTGAAGCCGTTGGCCTGCAGCATGCGCATCTCCTGCACGGCGGCGTAGGAGCCGGCATCGTGGTCGGGGCGCGGCACGGCGTAGTCGATCAGCAGCACGCGGTAGGCGACGCCGCGGTCCTTGTGGAAGGGCACGTTGTCGAACGACGGCTGGCCGTTGTTCATGTAGCTGTCGATCCACTTGGCGCGGAACTTGGGCGCGTTGATCACCTGGTTCTTCTTCACGCCCTGGCTCTCGTCGCGGCCGTTGCTCATGCCCTCGAAGTGCACCACTACCGAGTAGGGGGCGTACACCGTCTTGTAGCCATAGTCGCGGATCTTGAAGGCGAGGTCGGTATCCTCGTAGTAGGCGGGGGCGAACTCGTCGGAGAAGCCGCCGACCTCCTCCCAGATCTTGCGCGGCACCATCAGCGAGGCACCGGAGAGGTAATCCGCCTGACGGGCGTAGTTCCACTCCGGCGCCTGGGGGTTGCCGCGGTTGCCCAGGTTCCACGGCTGGCCGTTACCCCAAACGATGCCGCCCGCCTCCTGCAGCTTGCCGTCCGGGTAGATCAGCTTGGAACCGGCCATGCCCACGCCGTCGAAGCGCTGGAAGGTGTCGACCATCTCGTCCAGCCAGCCGGAGGTGACCTCGGTGTCGTTGTTGAGCATCACCACGTACTCGCCGCGCGCCTGCTTGGCGGCCTTGTTGCAGTTGCGCAGGAAGCCGAGGTTATGCTCGTTGACGATGACGTTGACGTTCTCGACGATCTCCGGCAGCTCGGTGGTGCGGTCGGTGGAGCAGTCGTCTACCACGATGACCTCGAAGCTGGCCTTGTTCCAGGCCAGGATCAACGAGGCCAGACAGTGGTACGTCAGCTCCAGCTTGTTGTGCACCGGGATGACGATGGAGACATCGGGCTTGGCGACCTTGGGCAGGCTGAGCTTGGGGAAGCGCTTGCGCCCCTCGTAGCCTTCCAGCACCACCTGATGGGCGAGCATCAGGTTGGCGATCTGCGCCGTCACCTGGGGAGTGGACTTGCTGGCCTCCAGGTTCTCCAGCTGGCGGCGCAGCGATTCGTAGCGATAGCCGGCGGTGCGCGAGAGGCTGGAGTAGTTCAGCTCGCGGGCACTGCTGGAAAGATGCTCCCAAGGCGTGAGGATGCTGGGGAACACATCCACGTAGGTGGCTTCGGCGTTGACGTTGCCCAGCAGCGAGAGGGTAAGCGCATGCAGGCCGCCATCGCACAGCTCGCGGGGCACAGGGATATTGAAGCGGTAGTGGCCGGGGCCGACCTTCACCGCGCCGGCCTGGTCGAGCACATCGCCGTTCTCGCCGATGAGGTTGAAACCGATGTGCTCCCCATCACTGCCACTGATGCGGATACTCCCCTGCAGGTGCCCCCATGCCAACTCTTCAAAGACGATTCCTTGGTTTTGCGGCGCCTGGACTTCGACTTCGAAAGTTTTCGCAGCAATGGATATACCCGATTCGGCGTCGCTTATCTTCAACTCTACCTTGCCGGCTTGCTGAGGCGATTTTACCTTGGCCTGAAAGCCGTGCTTCCCGTTGCCCCTTCCCTGCTGCTTCAAGTCCGGTCGGAACTGATCCGCCACGGCGATTCCCAACAGCTCATGACTGCTGAAGACCTCAACCGTAATGGGTTTATCTGGCAGCTCCGGGTCCCAGGCCCATCCGGTCACTACACCACCTTCATAGTGGTCGATATGGCCCTCGAACTGCTTGGGGTCTTTTGGAAATGATTCTGCGCTACGATCTTTCTTGATCTTGGACATAGATGGAATACCGTTGCTTGATTTTACAGCCCGCGGCTGCCAAGTAATTACAAGTGGTTTATTCAAACTTGGGAGCATCTACAAAGGCATCGCCTTGCCCGTCTTTTTCGGAGACCCGCGGCGGGTTGCCGGCCGCTAGCGGCCAATCGATAGAAAGCGTTGGGTCGTCCCAGCGGATGCAGTATTCGTCGCCGGGGTTGTAGTAATCGGTGCACTTGTACTGGAACTCGGCCTCGTCGCTGGTGACGTAGAAGGCGTGGGCGAAGCCCGGCGGCACCCACAGCAGCTGCTTGTTCTCGGCGGAGAGCGTGGCGCCCACCCACTGACCGAAGGTGGGGCTCGACTGGCGCAGGTCTACCGCCACGTCGAACACCTCGCCGCGGGTCACCCGCACCAGCTTGCCCTGGGGTTTCTCCAGCTGGTAATGCAGGCCGCGCAGGATACCGTGGGCCGACAGGCTGTGGTTATCCTGAACGAAGGTGTAGTCGCCGCAGTGCTGCTCGAACTCGGACTGGCGGAAGGTTTCCATGAAGAAGCCGCGTTCGTCGCCGAAGACCTTGGGGGTGAGCAGGACGACGTCGGGAATGGCGAGTTTTTCGTAGTGCATGGGGGAACCGTGAATAGTGAATAGTGAAGGGGTGAGTGGGGCCGTCGACGACTTACCACTCACCGTTTACCGGTTACTTCTTGCCTGCTAACAGGCGCTGTAGGTACTGCCCATATTGGGTTTTGGCAAGCGGTTTGGCAAGTTCGGCTAAGCGTTCATCGCTCACCCAGCCTTGCTGCCAAGCAATTTCTTCCAAGCACGCAATTTTTTCCAACAAGGATTGGCTAAGGGCAAGACTTAAGTGCTTAATCTAATATTTTCGTGCATTATCGATACGAGGATCTCGGGCGCGGATGGAACCATGGCAAGAAGGCGCTTTATTGCTCCACTTTCTGACTCTGAACAGCAGACGCTGACCTCTGCTTATCAAGATGGTGAGAAGCGCGCCTTACGTCGTCGTGCTCATGCCATCCTGTTAAGCAATCAAGGCCATACCATCAATCAAATCAGCGAGATACTGCAGGTTCGTCGCGATGCCGTATCACGATGGCTCAAGCAATGGGAAGCGTCGGGCCTTGATGGTCTAATCGATAAGCCGCGCAGTGGTCGAACGCCTGCCTTGGATGACAATGACCATCAGCGACTGCAGGAGCTGGTCGCAGAACAGCCCCATCAGCTCCGCTCCTTGCACGCCCGCTTTCAGGAGGA
>NZ_FODB01000092.1 GCF_900110265.1 Vreelandella aquamarina
CTCGATTGCTGGTGCGCAGATAGCTCACCAGCAAGTGCCTACCGCAGAAGACGTAAAGCGGGAAGTAGCAGTGATGGTCGTAATACCGGTTAAAGAACTTACCCGGCTGGTCGCCGTGCACCGGAATATCGGTGCCGTCAAAATCCAGCACGATTTCCTTGGGCGGCTTCTCATGCTGCTCGATAAAGTGGTGCCAGAGCAACTCATGCGCTTTGACAATGGTTTGCCGATCCATCGCCTGCTCCATTCGACAAAGCGTGGACTTGCCGGCCAGAGTCGAGGCATTCCCCGTGGCGGTTTGTAGTGCCTGATCAAAGCGAAGCGCTTCATGATCATTCAGATCTTCGTAGCCACCGGCCACACCGTAGACCCGTTGCCGGACCAGGGACTTGAGCTCATGACGAATCATCCGGGGATCCCGCTGGTCGGTCAGAGTCTCGGCCAGCCGTTGGGTTAACCGGTGTTGTTTGTCGACTTCGCGCAGTAACAGCAAGCCGGCATCGGAGGTGATATGGCCTCCGGAGAAGTCGGTTTCAATCTGGCGGCGGGAAAGTGGCGAGAAGGTCAGTTTTTGAGGTACCATTTTGGATAGCGGTTGTTGGTGTTGATTGATGGTGTAAGGTCCTGAAATTTTAACACTTTCAGCCGCTTTCTTTTATCCCCTCATGAGAAATTCGGGCTAGACTGCCCCTTGATTCACAACAGATAATAGATCACCTGCTCAATGGGGGCAGGGGGCTTCTGGGCACACCAATTAATCATGGTTGGTGCCGATAACATGCTGGAGAATATTTTGATTAGTTGCCCCAAGTGTGAAGGGGTGTGAGTATGGTGCTACTATGATTTCCCTGATGATTGACCTAAAGGAGAAGCTCATGAAATGTCCAGTATGCGAGAGTGTTGATCTGACGATGGCCGATCGACAAGGTGTGGAAATTGATTATTGCCCCAAATGCCGGGGCGTGTGGCTGGACCGGGGGGAGCTGGACAAGATCATCGAGCGTAGTGCCGTAGAACTGGCGCCGCCACCACGTCGCGAGCCAGAACCCCGAGGCTATGACAAGCACGGCGGTTACGGCAAGCATGGAGGCCATGGCAAACATGGGTATCGCCGCAAGTCCTGGTTGTCGGAAATTTTTGATTAGACAGGTTTGTTCAGGCGGCGCAACTCGGGTGGACATGGGCCTGCCTGGTGTCACCGCGGCGCAGGATCCTTACGTCTGGACTTTGACCTGGGGCCTTGACGCGCACCGCGGTCATCTGGTGGTCAAGGATGCGATACGTTGTGTTGGCGGAGGTGAACGTCACCCTTAGAGGAAGCAAATCATGGGACATCATCTTTTCCGGCGACCCAAACACAGACGGTATCGCGACATGGGTGGGTATTATGAGGGCGATGACCATTCCGGCTATCGCGAACGCAGAGCCCTGCCGGTGCTGAATATTCCGACCTCGGTCATCGTGGCCGGGCTGGTCATATGGTCTGCGCTTTCGCTCGGCGCTTGGTGGCTGGTCGATCCGGTCCTCTCCTGGATCTCCGGTGCAGCCGGGCCACTGGCCGATACCGGAGCGGGGCTTGCGAAGTGGTTTGGCCTTGGGGAGGAAGCCACGGCTTTACGTGATGCGGCCAATATTGAGGGGCTGCTCGGCTGGGCGGGTGGATCGATTCATTTTCTTGTCAAGACGGTCGTTCTGCTGGTTTGGGTTGCAGGGCTGATCGCGCTGATTGCAATACCCGCTGTCCTGCGACGAGGACAACGGCGACAGTAGTGCCCGAAGACTGATCGGAACCACCTTGCGCATGACATCCGAACCTCCGGTCATGACCGGACCGCTTCTCTTTCTCGACCATGTCGAGAAATATGTGTTACGGCTCTCTGTCCTTTTCATTGCGGACAATGGCGAGTGCCCGGAGCCAATCGAAACGGTCCACGGCGTACATACAGCGGAAATCCTCGCGGAATACGATCATATGACCGTTTGGCGAGCACGCTTCGACCTGCCCGCAAACCGCTCGTCCTGTTATGCCTGGAACGGCCAAAGTTACTCCTTGGCAAGTGATTTTCGAGGCGATATACGGATCGCCTATGTGTCCTGCAACGGCGAGCAAATCGGCGATCTGGAGCGCGAAGGGTCCGAGCGCAATGCGATGTGGGCACGCCTGACAGAAGATCACCGGAACGCGCCGTTTTCCCTGCTGCTGCACGGTGGCGATCAGGTCTATGCTGACCAAGTCACCGAGGGTCACCCCCTGAGCGAGGACTGGCCCGAACATATCCCCAAGGATCCTTCGCGCGCCGATCTTGCCGATTTGCGCCATTATTTGCGCGAACGCTTCCTGGAGCGCTACGTGGCGCTTTATCGTGCGCCGGAATTTGTCTGGATCGCCGCGCGCGTGCCGTCTCTCATGCAGTGGGACGACCACGATATTTGCGATGGCTGGGGATCGCTACCGGGGTCGAAGACCGACACACCGGTCGGCCAAATCCTGTTTGATGTTGCCCGCGAGAGTTTTTTGACCTTTCAGCATGCCGCAGTAGATGGTGATCTGCCTGAACGGTTCCACGATCCTGCCGGGCTGCATCTGGGCTGGAGTGTTCGCACAGCCGGTCTGCGCCTCCTTGCACCTGATATGAGGTCGGAGCGTACGCGCCACGAGGTAATGGGGGACGGCGGCTGGAAGATGATTCGAGCTGAGGCCTCGACCCCGGTGCAGGGTCACACGTTCCTGATGTCCAGCGTGCCGTTGCTGGGTCCACGCCTGTCGGTGCTTGAGGCTCTGATGGTCGCCATCCCCAAAATGCAGAAATACGAGGACGATCTGCGCGATCAGTGGCAAAGCCGCGCTCACCGTGACGAATGGTGCGATATGCTTCGGGTGATCCGGGACATGGCGCTTGCCAACGGCCATGATGTCACGGTGCTTTCGGGGGAAATCCACCTGGCGACGCGTGCCACGATGAAGCTCGGCGCCGGTCGCTGGTTACACCAGCTGGTTGCCTCGGGCATTGCGCATCGCGCCCCGCCAAGGGTGTGGGCACGAATTCTGGGGGCCCTTGCACAATTTGGTGAATCGCCGCTCAAGGCGTGTCCGATCCGAATCCCATGTATCCCCGGTCAGAAGTCGCGCTATATTGCGGAACGCAACTATCTGGTGCTTGAGCGGCGTTCAGATATATGGCGCGCCCGTTGGGCTCTGGAAGAGAGCGGGATAACACCGCCCCTTATTCTGTGATAATAATCTTCACACATGTATGTAAGGCCGCTAGCGCGGTCGTCGGAGTTTGCGCAGCCGATGATCCAGCACCAATGACCTGTAAATTGTGTGTTATTACCTGCCTTTTTCAATCCGTCATTCACGTCAAGCAGAAGCTCGAACAAATGAACACGCCTTGTATCCCCATCCAGGAAGAGTGGTCCGAGAGTTTGTTCGATCCACTTCATTGGGAGCTTCCTGCAACGGCTTCCTGTTGTCTGGTTGATTACACCGACATTTCCGCATTGGATACCCTACCCACGGGTGTAACAGGTGGAGCAAAACGAAATGCGAGCAAGCGCAGTGCGTTGAACACGACGACAATAGTCGACCCTTCGTGAACCGCCACCGCAGGTCCAATCCCAAGACCGAGAATCGTCGCGGGAACCAGCAAGGCAACAACGCCCAGGCTGAACCACAGGTTCTGTCGAATGATTGAGCTCGTCGACCGGCTCAACGCCACGGCGAAGGGCAAATGGTTCAGGTTATCCGCCATCAGAGCCACATCGGCGGTTTCCAGCGCGACATCCGAGCCCGCCGCGCCCATGGCAATGCCGACTGTGGCGTTCGCCATCGCGGGAGCGTCGTTGACGCCGTCGCCAACCATCGCTACTTTAGCCTCTGCGCGCAGTTTTTTGATCGTCTCCACCTTATCATCGGGCATCAGATCACCGCGTGCCTCGTCAAGGCCGACAGCCCGCGCGACAGCGTCCGCGACCTGCTGATTGTCGCCAGAGATCATGATCATCCGGCGAATGCCGATCGTGCGCAGCGTCTCTATCACCGCCGGTGCCGCTTCGCGCGGCGTATCCATCAGCCCAATCACGCCAAGATATCGGTCGCCTTGGCGAACAACCATCGTGGTGCGGCCGTTCGCTTCCAATGCTTCTATTTGGATCTTCAGAGAAGGAGGAATGGCAGGGCCGCCAATCTCCGCGAACAGGTCATCCTTACCGATGTAGGTTGTCTCGCCCTCGACGTCTGCCACGACCCCGCGGCCCGTAATGCTGCGCAGGTTCAATGACTCGGCGGCAGGCGTATCGCCCAGGCGTTCGCGTCCACCCCTGACAACGGCAGCGGCGAGGGGATGGTCGCTCAACATCTCGACCCCAACCGCCACCCGCAGAAGCTCCTCTTCCGCTACGTCATCGGCCGTCACCACATCGACGAGCTTCGGCTTGCCTTCTGTCAGTGTGCCGGTCTTGTCGAAGGCGATGGCCGTCAGCCGCCCCAGATTTTCGAGCGGGGCACCGCCTTTGATCAGAACACCGCCACGGGCGGCGCGTGCGACCCCGCTGAGAACCGCGCTTGGCGTCGCGATCGCAAGCGCACAGGGGCTTGCCGCTACCAGTACAGCCATGGCGCGATAGAAGGTGTCGCTGAAAGGTTCGTCGACGACGAAGCCCGCAAACAAAAGCGCAACGGCAAGAACCAGAACCGCCGGTACAAAGATGCGTTCGAACCGGTCGGTCAGGCGCTGGGTGGGCGATTGGTTGGTTTCGGCCTCGTTCACCATCTTGACGACGCGGGCGAGGGTCGAATCCGCCGATGTGCGCGTGACTTGAATTTCCAACGCACTGCCGCCGTTGATCGTACCGGCAAAGACACGGTTTTCGGCATCCACGAGGTCGGGTTTTTCCGCGGCAACGGTCGCATCCCCGACGGGTGATTTGTCCACCGGCACGCTCTCGCCTGTGATCGGTGCTTGATTGACGCTGCTTTCACCCTTGATGACGAACCCGTCCGCGGCCAGACGCTCGTTCGGCTTCACCAGCACGATGTCACCGACCCGCAAAGCATCGACGGCGATCTCTTCGACCTTGGCATCCCGGCGCACGGTGGCGGTTTTGGGCGCCAGGGCGCCAAGCGCTTCGATGGCCCGCTTGGCGCGACCCATGGCATAGCCTTCCAGCGCATGGCCAAGACTGAAGAGGAGCAGCAACAATGCGCCCTCGGCCCATTCACCAAGCGCTGCCGCGCCCGCCGCCGCCACCAGCATCAGAAAATCAATCTCGAACCGGCCAGTGCGCACACTGTCAATAGCCTCGCGCAGGGCGTAGTAGCCGCCGAAGAAATAGGCGGGCACGAGGACGAACAGGGGTGCCCATGGCGGCGTCGCCACGAACTTCGGCAAAAGCCAGCCAATCAGCAACAGCGCACCGCACAAGGCCACAAAAATAAGTTCCGTTTGCGCACCAAATATGCCGCCATGCTCATGATCGTGTGCTTCTCCAGTCGGCTCATGCGGTCTGGATTCGTCTTGTACCAGCGACAGTCTCATGTTCTGAAGGGCATTGCGCAGAGTGTTTTCATCAGTTTGCCTTCGATCAAATTCAATCCGCAGCGGCCCCTTGGCATTGGCCTCGGCCTCTACAACCCCCGGGAGACTGCGCAGCTGTGCGCTGACCGCTCTTGCCCGACGTTGATCCGGAATACCTTCAACCTGCCACACGAGGTGCCCGAACTGAGAGGTAATCTCTGCCCCGAACGCCTTGGCGACTTCGCGGACTCGTTCAAGCGAAAGCAATGCGGGGTCGTAATGAATACATAGCTCCATGCCCCCACCGCTTTCTGTATTGCGAACGTGGGCGATAGAGACACCTTCACGAGTTTCCAGGCTCTCGGCTAGCCGCTGTGCACAAGCCCCATGCGCATCCGGCGTGTCGGGAAGGAGGAGCGGGAGGTCAAGGCGAAGTGTTTTTTCCATGGTTGCACATCCTATCTTTTGTTGAAACCAAAACGCGACTGGGATCGGTACCTGGAATATGCTGCGAGACAAACGCAAAGCCGCAGGCACACAACGCTGCTGCCGCGTAGGCTATCATGCTGGCTTCGCGGCGGTGCCATAACCGATCCATTCCGGTCAGCCCGCCCAACACCGTGCTGGCGATTGTTTTGCTCGCAAGCTGCAACTGAAATTTCCAAGCCAACTTCTTTCTCCAGTGTTTTTGTCTTTATCCGTTCAAGTAGGCGTAGATGATATATTCTGCACCGAATTCACTGCTTGTCGCTTCTGCCCGGTGTGTGCGTCAGGTTGACAATACGCGACACCAATCGACATGGAGTACATGGGGCTTATTGCAAGCGCAATGCGAGCTGACGCGTTATTGCCTCCTCTACTGATTTTCTACATGATATCCCTGTGTGATGTGTTCTTGGGCCTCACGGGCATCCAGTTCCCTAGCCCGGATTTCTCATGAAGAAGGTAGCATGAGGAAGGAAGAAGCGGCTTAAAGTGTTAGAATTCAAGTTCCTACACAAAAACCCACACTAAAAGCCGCTATCCAAAATGGTACCTCAAAAACTGACCTTCTCGCCACTCTCCCGCCGCCAGATTGAAGCCGATTTCTCCGGAGGCCATATCACCTCGGATGCCGGTGTGTTGTTACTGCGCGAAGTCGATAAACAACACCGGCTAACCCAGCGACTGGCCGAGACGCTGACCGACCAGCGGGATGCCCGCATGATTCGTCATGGGCTCAACACCATGATCCGGCAGCGCGTCTACGG
>NZ_FODB01000096.1 GCF_900110265.1 Vreelandella aquamarina
CTCGATCTTGCGGCTGGAGACCACCCCGGTGGCGTAGCCGTAGATCAGCAGGCTCAGTAGCACCGCCGGGTGATGTGCCTTGGAACCCCGCCCCATGTAACGCCGGGTCAACGTCGAGAGGTCCAGTTGTTCGACAACATCGACAACGAACCGCGCCAGGTGACCATCGGGCAACCACTCGTCTACCGAAGGCGGCAGCAGGTAATCGGTCTGGCGATCCACAGGGATGAAGCGGCTCATGGCGATCTTCTCAGCTCGGCGATGACGGTGGTCAGTATCTCACGGTGCAACGGAAAGACCGACAGGCTGCTAGAGAGCGCCACCCCACATTTCTTCACCAGGCAGCTCTCACTATGATGCGCGAAAACCAGCGCATGGTGACCGAAAAAATTGAGGCCAGCATAAAAGCTGGCCTCGTAATGCAAAAAGCGTTTTTCAGCGCGATGAGTGGTCAGTACGCCCCCTGGTGGATTACCAGCCAGAAAGCGATGAAACCCTACCATCTACGCAGTAGCGCCAACTCACGACGCTTCTCCCGCTAACGGCGGTAGGTTACTCGTTATCGTCGTTGCTCTGCTCGTCTTCACCGCTTTCAATCGCATCTTCAGCGCTACCAGTACCACCTGTGCCACCTTCGGTATTCTCACTTTCGGCATTCGTACTGATGCTCTCCGTCTCAGCGCTGCTGCCCTCGGTGTCAGAGCCAGTGTTCTTTGCCTCAGTGCTGCTATCGACTTCGGCCGTGTCAGCGTTCTCTTCAGCACTAGACGCTTCCGAAGCCGATATATCAGAGGAAGGCTGCTCATCGCGCTGAACAGAACCTGCCTTAATACCGTACTTCTCTTCTAGCGCCGCATCATCCAGTGCTTGGTGCTGCTCGCTATCGGCGTTGGCCTCAGGTTCTGCCAACACGCTAGCCGAAGAGGCCATCAGCGCGGTACCAAATACAAATGAGAGTAACCAGGGGTTGAATCGCATATACATCTCCATTTTGTAGTTATTGCGGCGTCGCCTAACCACTATAGCTCTTCTCCTAGCGATTAACATAGATTGCCTTAAAAACCGGGTAGTTAACTTAGTGATGACATGGATAAATGGCACCTAGAGGCGGGCTAACCGTAAAAAATTATAAAACAGTGTTCACAAAGTCCCAAAAATCTCGTTCAATAGCAGTCTAGTCGGCTTAATTAACGCGAGTAGCGCTTGTAACGCTGCAAGGAATTCCCATGCCGCTTCCACTTCTGCTGTTTGATTGTGATGGCACCCTCGTCGATAGCGAACCCCTGCTTGCTGAAGAGATGGCGCGCGGCCTCAATACGGTGGGCCTACCGTTTGCCTCCTCCGATTACCTAGGGGAGTTTCGTGGTGCCCGCTTCCGACGCATTGTGGCAGAACTTCAAACCCGCTACGGTGAAGTAGATGCGGACCGGTTAAACCGCATGGAACAAACCATGCGGGCCAATCTGGCAGACCGGTTAGCCAATGAGTTAACCACCATTCCCGGTGCCCGGGAATCACTTGACGCCCTATCACGCTACCCAAGCGCGGTGGTATCGAACGGGCCAGAAACAAAGATTCGCACCGCACTCAATGCCACAGGGCTTAGCCATTACTTTGCTCACCGGCTATTTAGTGGCTACACCGCTAACTGTTGGAAACCAGAGCCCTGTTTACATCTTCACGCAGCCAGTATCATGGGGTTTGCGGCAAAAGACTGCATAGCGATCGATGACGCCTTAGTTGGCGTTCAAGCAGCTCTGCAAGCGGGCATGACAGTGATTCATTTGAATCGCTTCCCCGATGCCGAAGCAACACCGGAAGGCGCTATTATGATTAGCAACATGTACCAACTGCCTGCCGTTGTTGAACAACTGACCCACGAGCGATGGCAGGCCGCAATGCTTCATCACTCAACAGAGAAATAGTATGGCTTCATTACGTGATCAGCTAGGTGGCCTTGTTTACTCCACTGAGCATGGCAAAACTTGCCCCGACTGCCGAGCCCCTATTGATAATTGCTGCTGCGAAGACACCAGCGAGCAAGAGCGTCTTGCCGCATTAGATGGCATTGTGCGCATCCGCCGTGAAACCAGCGGGCGTAAAGGAAAAGGCGTGACGACTATCAGCGGTCTCCCACTGGCCCACGCAGAGCTTAAGACGCTGGCCAAAACGCTTAAACAGCGCTGTGGTACGGGTGGTGCAGTTAAAGAGGGCGTGGTTGAAATTCAAGGCGATCATCGCGAAACACTTCGCGATGCCTTAACCTCAATGGGTTATCAGGTAAAATTAGCTGGCGGTTGATGCATCGCCATATAACACGATGCTCGACCTTAAGCTCATGGCTAAAGGGCAAGTTACGACAATGGTTTGGTTGGAATACCTACTACCGCTCATCTTCTTGTTCCCCATGGCAGCCATGGGCGGCATTGTATTAGCCTTGCGTAGTCTTCATGATGCCCGCGTACACTCACCCTTTGATGCACCGCTGCGCGAACCTGGTCAGGCCCTTCGTCATAGGCTCGACCAAGCCTTTTCTAGCCTGTTCCTAAATGGCACCCTGGGGCCATTAGTCACGTTAGCGCCGCTAGTATATGGCATGGGCCGCATGCTGTTTGTCGATAAACAAGACTGGGTAGAGTGGGCGCTTTACGGCTTGCTAAGTACCATTTTGGTGCTGGCGTTTTCGCTGCTGCTAATACGTGACTACCAGCGCATTCGACGCTTAAAGCTGGGGCTTGCCTGCGAGTTGGCGGTGGGGCAGGAGCTGGAGCGCCTAGTACGGCCTGAGGCACACCCTTATTACGTTTTTCATGACGTTCCTACTGATAGTTTCACCATTGACCATGTGGTCGTGACCCCCCATGGCGTTTTTGTTGTGGAAACACGGGCTAGAATGCTGGCCATCGGCACCGATGGTAAAGAGCTTAACTGCGTGGCGGTTGAACGTGAGCGTTTGCGGTTCCCCCACTGGCAGGAACGGCGGCCGCTGCATAAAACGCGGCAAGGCGTTAACTGGCTCAGCCAGTGGTTAGAGCGCCGCTGTGGTGTACCGGTGCCGGTCAAAGGGGTACTGGTGCTACCGGGGTGGGAAATTGATACCAGCGAGGCTTCACCGGATATCCTGGTGGTCAGTGGCGAGCAGCTTGCCAAACAGCTCACTGACATCACTCCAGGGCAGATGAGCGATGCCATTCACGATAAGGTCATCCACATTCTGCTGGAACGAGCACGGCTGATGGAGCTCAAGCATCTCCGCCAGCCGTCCGTTTAATGGATGGCTTAGTCGCCGCGTAAGCGGCCGCCCATCTCTTGAGCAAGATCGACTGCATAGTGGTCGGTCATCCCACCAATGAAGTCCAGCATTCGCCGGTAACTGTCATAGAGTGTCCATGAGGGTAGCGGTGTATTCTCACCAATTAACGCCAGCACCCGCTGGTGCTTGAAAGAGCTTTGCCCGGTGTGGTGCAGCTCATGGGCCGCACCGATAAACGCTTCTAACAGGATACCCAGCGTGGTGTAAGCACCAATCTCCAGCTTCGCCTTGCGCTCATTCTGGAAAATACGCTCACGAGCCAGCTGCTTGGCGGACTGCACACCCCAACCTAAATCCGGGTGACACAGCTCTAACAAGTCTTCGCTGAGGGTACCGCTGAGTAGCGCCTGCTCATGCTGTACAAATACTGCCCCCACATCGTTTACGGCCCGCTCCATAGCAGCGCCTCTGAGTAGGGCGATACGGCGGCGTTGCGAGACATTTTTACGCTGCATCTCGGCATACTCCGGTGGGAACTCTCCGGCAATTTGACGCAGAATCTCAACCACTTCCTCGTAGCGAAGAATGCCCATCTCCAGACCGTCTTCCAGGTCTAGCAAGGCGTAGCAAATATCATCTGCCGCTTCGACAAGCCAAGCCAATGGGTGGCGACACCAGCGCTGCTCCCCTTGGGGAAGTAGCCCAACCGCATCTGCGACCTCTTTTAACAGCGCCTGCTCTGACTGGTAGCAGCCAAACTTACCCGCCCGGCCGCTATAGCGTACCGTCCATGGGTATTTCAGCAGCGTGCCGAGCGTAGCCGCCGATAAGCGCATGCCGCCGTTAAACTGGTTGTACTCAATCTGGGTAATCACGCGAAAGCCCTGAGCGTTGCCTTCATAGGTCAGCAGGTCTTCGCGCTCTGCCTCTGATAGGCCCTCCAGCAGGCCACTTCCCTGGGCACGGCGAAACCAGTCGCGTATCGCGTACTCACCGGCGTGACCAAAGGGCGGGTTACCGATGTCATGACCCAGACACGCCGTTTGCACAATAACGCCCAAATCAGCGGGGGTAATCCAGTCAGGGAGGCGGTCACGGAGCAGCTCGCCCACAATCATTCCAAGAGAGCGGCCGACACAGCCAACTTCAAGGGAGTGGGTTAAACGTGTGTGAATATGGTCGTTTTCAGTCAGAGGGTGCACTTGGGTTTTACGCCCCAAGCGTCGGAAAGAGCCGGAAAAGACAATGCGATCATGATCTTTATGAAAGGGGCTACGCCCAATTTCCCGGGTGCTATCTGTTCGTTTATCGTGAAGGCGTCGAGGGGAAAGTAACTGATCCCATTGCATTTGTGTCATAGCGCTCCTCCTTGGAGTTCACATTCTGACATAAAAACACGGACATAAAACGACACATAGAAAAACAAAAAACCCAGCCGATGGGCTGGGTTTTTTGCGGTATAAGTGCCTGACGATGACCTACTCTCGCATGGGGAGACCCCACACTACCATCGGCGCTAAGCGGTTTCACTGCTGAGTTCGGCATGGGATCAGGTGGTTCACGCTCGCTATGGTCGTCAGGCGTAACGGGTAATGCATATCATGCTGGGCGTCATTGACGTGTTGTGTGATCGTCTCTTGTCAGCAAGCGCCTTGGCTTGCTGCTGCGTATCCGGTTTTCGTTATCACTGCGACCAGACCCCTTGGGTGTTATAGGGTCAAGCCTCACGGGCCATTAGTACACGTTAGCTCAACGCCTTGCAGCGCTTCCAC